>DLAA01000075.1 GCA_002493835.1 Lachnospiraceae bacterium UBA7060
AGGTTACATCAGAGCAAAATACTTCCTAATGTCAAGATAGGAACAACAAAAAAATTTCAAATGCAAAAAGATGTTAATAGATGCAAAATGCCGAAACTCCTTGTAAATACAGGCTTTTTCCGACCCCTATCTCTCCCTAAAGGTTCCATATCAGCCAAATAACTTTCTACATCTATTGATAATTCGCTTTTCTTCATTCCATCCTCTGGACGGAATCTTTTTTTGTTTCTGCTCACTTCTTTGCTCAAATTTATAGAGAACATTTATCGTAAAAAATGCAACTATTACGCAAAACCTGCTTTTCACTCACTCCGCACCGAAAAGTCAGTTTTGGGGCAAAGTGTGTCTGCTCCTCCCAAAAAGATGCACTCCAAAAATTCGATAGATTTTTTGTGAATTTTGATGAAAATAATCTCTCCCGGAAATCCTTACACAATTTCCTCTCTCCATGTTGTTTTCTAATCGAAAAAAGATGCAATACTGCCACCCCAAAGATGTATCCCGCCAAAACAAAATGAATCCCTCAACCAACATTGAATAAGCTCAATGCTGATTAAGGGATTACCACTTTTTACGAACTATATTTGCACGTTATCTTGACCAAAGATGCACTTTATTCTTCTGCTGCCTGACCCTTTTCTTCCTCATTGTTTTTCGGCTTACGTTTCCCTCTGCGCTTCACAGGTTCGCCTTTGGAGAGGTCATAGATGATCACATTATCATTGGGATAAAGCACTCCACGGAAGCTCATAGATGCAGCATCTTCTCCTAAATCTGCCATCTTTCGGGCTGCGGTCAGCAGAGCAGGAACTTTTACAACCACAGCATAATTTTGCTTTTCCTTATCCTTGCTGAACTCTACTGCGTTTTTTGTGTTCTCTTTGCACGGTTGAATGGCGATCTGCCTTGTGGCCGCATTAGTGAGCATCCGGACATAAGAAGGATACCCCAATTCAACCGCTGTTGCCTTGTTGAACTTCAAATTCGTTGAAGTCAGCGTCATTACGGAGTCCCCCGTAGACTGCTCCAGCTCTACAACCTCAAATCCCTCTAAAACTGCTAATTCTGACATAATCATTTCCTCGCTTTCCTTATTCTCTGTAATACTGTTTTCTGTAACTACTGTTTCTTCCCCCAGAACCTTTTTACTGGCGGTCAATAATCGGGTCAGGGACACAACCTTCCAATCTCCGCTGATGGAGATAAATCCTTTCAACAAGCCGGTTCGCACAGGCATCAGGCGCTGTTGTTCCCGCCGTTTCCACTTCTGCCAGCTCTGCTTTTCCAGAAGCTCCTGTGCTTTGTCCCACATTTCCCGGCTGACGATGGCATCATGGTGATCAGCAATGTAATACTGCTCTGCTTCACCCTCGTTCGGTTTGGATACATGGCTGAGATAATCCACCGTGATCGTCTTTTGCATCAGAACATCTCCGCAATACTTCTCATTACGAAGGATATTTCGGACGGAATTTCCTGACCAGTCATTCCCATACACGGTTTTCAGCCCAAGGCCGTTCAGTCTGATAGCGATCAGGCTGGGATGAACGCCCTGCACAAAGCTCTTATAGATGGTTCTGACGATCTCTGCTTCCTGGGCAACGATGACCATATTGCCATCTTCATCCTTGTCATACCCCAGCAATCCCGATGTTGGAATCTTCTGTGTGCCGCTTTTCATACGGTTCTTGATTGCCCATCGGATGTTGGCAGAAATGCTCCTGGATTCTTCCTGCGCAATGGAAGCCATCAGGCTCAGCACCATATCGGTTTTTTCATCCAGAGAATAGAGCCGCTCCTTCTCAAAATAAATCTCCACAGGTGTTTTCAAAGCCTTGAGATTTCGGATGGTGGTCAGACAGTCAACTGTATTTCTCGCAAATCTGCTGATGGACTTGGTGATAATCATGTCGATCTTGCCTGCTTCACAATCCGCAATCATCTTCAAGAACTGATCCCGGTGTTTAAGCTGTGTCCCGGTAATGCCCTCGTCAGCATAAATACCTGCCAGTACCCAATTCTCATGCGCACCGATGTACTCCGTATAGTGCTGCACCTGCAGCTCATAACTGCTTGACTGCGCTTCCTGGTCGGTACTGACACGACAATACGCTGCTACTCTCTTTACCGGTGCTACTTCACCAACGGGTGTTACACCCTTGGTTGCAGGAATGACCTGAACTTCATATTCTCTTTTTGCCCTGCTGCTTTTCTTCTTTTTGGCTTTGCGCACCTGAACAACAGGTTTCTGCGGCTCCGGGTCAGTGGATGGGTCAGCCATATCCAAATTCTTTTCTTCTGAATCCATGTTCTCACCCCCTTTCTGCGGCAACAATATTATATCAACCAGAGGAAGGCCCCTATATTGATAGGTAAAAGACCGCTGCACAGGTGATATTATCACTTGACACAGCGGTCATTCCTTTTACTGCTCATTATGTTCTTTGTACTGCTCCATTACTTGCTTTACAACTCTTTCTGCTTCCTCTCTTGATCTTCTTCTCGGTCTGCGATGGTACTTCACTATGTACCGAATATATAGATACGCATTGAATACGGCAAGCTGCAGACCCGACCAATAGTAAAGCACATCCAGTTTTCTTCTAAAACACCACCTCTGAAAGTTCGTTTCTTTTCTACGCTCCATCTCTCCTCCTGCCAGATTACTTCTGGTCGAACATCTCCCTGTTTGCTCCATAGTCATACATTTTCATGGCAAGAATACGGGTAATCTCATTCATACTGTCAATAATAATATTCACATCCGTGTCCTCCTCGACACCCAGACGTTCACACAGACGTACATTGGCATCATAAACACGGCTATACAGTTCACTGCAAGGCTTTCCATCCTCATACTCGTTCTCCACCAGCTTGCTTTCCGGGAACTGCACCTGCTCCAGATCATAAAGCCCGGTCATCAGCTCATAGATCAACTGCTTCCTCTTTTCGTCCGTCTTAATAATTTCCATAAAACTTCCCTCATTTCGTATAGATTGATACCCTGCTGCACCATCGTTTTCTGCCTAACCGTTAGCAGGTATCGTTTCTATTATACACCATTAGGTGAATACATTCACCTATTTTTTAATTTTTTTGCCTCATATAATTATCTTGTATATTTGTGTCCGCACGAAATGGAGGTAGAGTAATGCTGGATTACAGCCCACTTTGGGAAACGCTGAAGAAACAGGGAAAGTCCCAGTATGTATTGATAGATAACGGCATTGACAAACGCACCATGGATCAGCTCCGGCATAACCGGAACATCACTGCGCTTACCATGGAAAAGATCTGCCGCATATTAAATTGCACCCCGAATGATATTCTTGCCTTTAAGGATGAAGTATGATACCGCTATGGCTGATTTGCTATGGCGGTCTTTCTATTTCACGAAAGAAATCCCTTAATCGACTTTTGCCGACTAAGGGATTACCTGTCTATCTATCTTCTCCTATTCTCTTCTTAGTAAGGGACTCTGTTCCCTGTTCTTCGCATGATGGCCGTCCCCACAACATACGCAAGGTAGCCCACCGCTTTGACTGCAGAAATGGCAGCAATCACACAGCCGATCAGCGCACCCATAATCACGTTCAGTGCCAGGATACCAATTCCCTTTGAAATTTCCCTTCCAATGGGAACCACAAAGAGCATATGGGGAATCCCGAACGGCACACCAAAGACCATGCACAGGCGGAACAGGTCAATCTGACCGTCTACCATATAAATACACTTTCCCAATACTGCAATCATCATGAGAGCCACAATCGGAAGGATGCTTTTTCTAACCAGCTTCATAACTGCCACTTCCTTTCCATCAAATCTGTGTTTCAAACATGGACATTCCGCTCAGAAGCATATCTTCATCAAAATCAAAGTCCACCCCGGTTTCTTCCTCTGAACAATCCGCATCATCAGAACCCCCTCTCTCCGGGACCTGAGCGGAAATACGCTCCGTCACTTTCTGAATAAAACTTCTATCCTGCAGCAATTCCTCGGTAATCTGTGATTTCAATGCTTCGATGGACTGACCGGTGTTCTCTACCGGCTCACCGGCATACACGGGGGAGCCGCCTTCTTTGGCTCTAAGCCATGCCTGAACCAGCTCCGTCACCAGTGCTGTTTTTGAACGAGGCTGCGATTTCAGATAATCGCAGACCTCCTTCTGATCGGCATTTTCGTCATTGAATAAGAGAACCATTCTCGTTCGACCCATATGCCTGCCCCCTTACTGCTTTTTCTGCCTTGCCTTCACCAGCATGGCATAGCCAATGGCATTTGCCTTAATATCGTCGATAAACTCAATGAACTTAAAGTCCGGTGAGGTTTCAATCTGCTCATGCAGTACCTGACTGCCACCGCCCAGGAACACCGTCGGGTTGATTCTGAAATCCAGCACATAGGTGTGCAGCTTATTGACAATCCGGTTGAGCCATTCATCCGCCATGCGGTGAACCTCGTCAACTACCTGCTTATCCAGTACCGTCGGCTCGTGCATCAGCACCTGCTCAACATCGGAAGGTTCAAGCTGCAGCCCGAAGTTCTGCTGAATGGAGTTTGCAATCTCCGACCGGAGAACGGCGATACCCATTCTTTCACTCACCCGAACCGACAAATCCGGCTGACCTTTACGAATGACCAGCAAATCTACCGTACCATCCCCGATGTCAATGCAGTTCACAGTGCGGTACTGCTTGAACAGCGAAGCCTTGTAGCAGAACACAGCAGCGAAATTCTGAGGGCTGACCTGCACATCCTTCAGATAGAAGGTGATCGGAGTGCGGTTGAGCCTAAAACTCACCCCATATTTTGCTTCATCCATGAAGTATCGTTTGAATCTGCTGGCCTGCTGGCTGAAATCCGCAGGCGGAACACCCACACCCAACACCACATCTTTTCCATTCAGGTTGATCCCCCTGCATTGCGCTTCCTTTGCCAGAAGAAACAAAGTAAGAATGAAGTAATCCTTGTCCGAGGACTTGTCTGACTTGTAGGGCATCCTGCTCTCGGACAGGGTG
The DNA here is from genome assembly GCA_002493835.1 of Lachnospiraceae bacterium UBA7060. Taxonomy (GTDB): domain Bacteria; phylum Bacillota; class Clostridia; order Lachnospirales; family Lachnospiraceae; genus UBA3282. The sequence goes on from DLAA01000075.1 coordinate 5,019, forward strand.
TAATACATTCCCTTATACTCCAGAATATCCTCATTCATAAACCGCCCCGGTTCAGATGTATACTTCACCAGACCACAGGGAACACACACATTTTCAGACTTCATATTTCCGTTTCCGTGGTCGATACCAAATACCAATTCTGCCATACTGTTACCTCCATTGTTCGTCTATCTGTCGTTTTTCGATGGTTTACTTATGTGACACATACGCCAACCGCACCACTCTAAATCACTCACCCGGAAGGCGTTATGTGTCATCTAAGTATCACCACCTTGCCTACTTTTGTGCCACAACCATTTTCTTAGTTTCACTTTTGTGGTACACCATTATTATATATGTCACAAATGTGGTTGTCAATATTTATTTTGATACTTTTGTAGATTTTTCTTCGAGATGTGATATACTATTAAGATAAGGCCGAAGGTCAATTCAGCAAGGGAGATCAGCCTATGAATATTGGAGATAAAATCCGCTACTTCCGAACCGCTCACAAAATGACAGCAGAAACGCTGGCAGAGCTTTCCGGAATCAACATAAGCACCATAAGAAAATACGAACAGGGGGACAGAAACCCCAAGCCAGACCAGCTTTTGAAGATTGCTGACGCATTGGGGGTCAGTATCAATACCTTTATGGACTTTGATATTAAGACAGTATCCGACCTTCTCACGCTCATCTTCAAGATGGACGAACAGCTTCCTCTTAACCTTGAAGCAGAAAAGGACGAAAGCGGAGCATATGACTACCGAACACTCAAGCTATCCTTCCAAAGCGACATTATTAACCAGAAGCTGCTGACATATATGATGGCTTTGAAAAAACGCAGCCAGTATCTCGCTGAACGGGATCAGTCCATTCCTATGGAGAATGACGAAACCCTTCTTTCCATTGAGAACAATATTGCAGATTTGCGGAATCACCTGGTCGATGACAGTACAATCATTCAGAAAGACACCAATCCAGCCGCTTCTGCTGACACCGCACCGCAATCAGCGGATGCCCTTGATGCTTTCCAGTCCCAGGAACTAAATTCCATGCTACATGATGTTCTGTTCGACTGTTCTGCAAACGAGCTGGAGCTGATTATCAGGACAGCCCAGACCATAAAAGACTGCCTGAGAAAGCAGTTAAAATAAGACATAAAAAATCCCATAATCGGTCATCCAATCAGAATGCCGGTTATGGGATTACTTTTTAGACCTTTGCTTTTCTTGCCACTTGGATGATTGCCGCCATCAGATATGCCACAGCCCGGATTAGAACGATTACCGCTATGACACATCCAAACATTGCTCCAACAATCGCATTCAGCGCAAGGATACCGATGCCCCTCGATATGCTCCCGCCTATGGGAAGCACAAAGAGCATATACGGAATGCCAAACGGCACTCCAAACACCATGCACAACCGGAACAGATCAATCTGTCCGTCTACTATGTAGATATACTGCCCCATCAGGGCAATCAGCAGGATCGCCGCAATGGGTAGGATACTTTTCGTCAACAATTTCATATCAGATCACACCTTTCACACTGTCTGTATCCTCGTTTTCACTATTCTTGATACAGTTCATTAATTTTTGTATTTCATCTTCAAACAGAAATTCAATATCAATTTTATTCTCATTATGGACCCGAACACCTGCGATGAATGCCTCAACAATTTTGCGGGAAATCTTTTCCTCTCCACTAAATCCTCTGGCAAGGCTGGTCAGATCAGAAGCCGTCTCCCACAATTCGCTCTGTTCTGAAAATATCTTTTTCTGTTCCGCTTTTGATTCTTCCAGAATATGAAGCTGTTCTGTCAGTTCCAGCTTTTTCTGAATATACATTTCTCTTGAAATCATCTGTTCAGCATACCGTTCATACAACCGAATTTTTTCTGCATTGAGCTTCTCTATCTCCAAGCCGACATTCATCTGACGTGCTTTACTTTTGACCATATTATCCTTGGCAATCGCTCCCGCTTTTACGCCAAGCCACTGCAGAGTTGAAATCAGTTCCTTGAGCGCTCGCATAACCACTTTTTCGATATGCTGTACAGAGTATTCGTCTTTACAACATTTTGAGTGTTTTCCGATCTGCCGTCCACTCCTGCAGACAAATATCTCCTTGTATGTCGTTACAGAGCAGTTCAGTCTGCGATTGCAATTTCCGCAGAACACTTTTCCCTTCAATGGATAAGACTGCTCTATGCTGTAATCACGCTTTTTTTGAGGTCGAATGGCTAATGCCGCCTGTTCATATTCCTCATGAGTAACAATCGCTTCATTGATCCCCTCAACAATCGTCCATTCTGATTCTGGTTGATTTACTTTTTTTCCGCTACCAATGAACAGTACCTTCGTTCTGCCCATTATCATAGCTCCGGTATAATCATAACGAACGAGTACATTTCTAACCTTTGCACAATCCCATAATCGTTCTTCCATCTTTGTATTAAAGCTTGCCAATTTCCAATTATGATGCGTCTGATTATAAACCCAGGGTGTCGGCAGTTTATTTTCATTTAAATGAGCGGCAATTTCCGTAGTATTGAAGCCAGCAATAGCTTTCTCAAAAATGATTCGGACTATTGCTGCTGCATCCGGGTCTATTTCCCATTTTCCTTTCTCTTTCTGTGAGATTATATACCCGAACGGTGCATTGCCGGAGGTACTGACACCATTTTTCCATCTGGTTTTATTGGCAGCTTTCATTTTTTTCGATAAATCCCGGCTGTAAAAAGTATTGATCAGATTGCTTACAGCCATATCGAATCCCATTGTTCCTCCAGAAAACTTGTTGCTGTCATAATTATTATTCACAGCGATAAAACGAACCTGCAGCAATGGGAATATCTGCTCAATATAATCTCCTGCCGTAATATAGTCACGCCCCAAACGAGAAAGGTCTTTTACAAGAATAACCCGAATCAATCCCTTCTTCGCATCTTCAATCATACGTTTGAAGGAAGGTCTGTTGAAATTAGTACCGCTGTAGCCATCATCGACATACTCAGCTATTTCTCCCTCCAGATCATCCCTCGCTTCCACATACTCCTGTAACAGCATACGCTGGTTCTCTATACTGTTACTTTCATCTTTTCCATCTACACCCAGATCACCATCAGCCTGTGATAGACGTAAATAGATGGCAATAGACATATCATACACCTTCTTCCGTGTTTTCTGTAATATACTCCGTAATCAGCGGATTATTGAATACGTCCTGGCACTTGAACTCAATGGAAACCGATCCATCGTCACTGACCCATATCTTGTTAATCAACTCTTTGACCAGTTGTTCATTAAATTCTGTTTCATTCAAATTCACTTCTAATTGTTCCGTCACTTCCTGATACTGTCTGACAGCCTGTTCCATTTCGATCTGCTTTTTCTCAAGCTTCTTTTTCTTATCGGAAATCACCGCCTTATCAGCAATCAATTTATCTTTAATAAGCTGGTATTCCTCAGCGTCAAGGAGCTTGTCAGCGTAATCGACATAAGCTCGCAGGATTCTATCATCCAGTTCCTGCTCCCGCTCTGACAGACGGATAATGTTTCGCTGAACATGATTGATACTACCTGGCTTTGCCATCTTCTGTTGAATCATCTGCAAAACCTTTTTCTTATCGCAGGCAGCTTCTATCAGTACACGAATCTGATCCATCACAACAATTTTTAAGAAGTTCTGTTGGAATTTCTTATTACTGCACCTGGCAAACTTCTTACTATACCGGCATCGGTAATACAAAAATGATAAATCATCATATCCCCGATGGTGAGAGCCTCTGCCAAAGTTCATCTGCCTGCCGCAATCCGCACAGTACACCATGCCTTGAAAAACATCAGGCATTTGTTTTCTGACTTCCTCACGGACACTCAAACGTTCATCCATCACAGTTTTGTTTCGTGAAATCAGAGCTTCAATCGCTTCGTAATCCTCCATGGTTATATAAGGCTCATGGAAATCAGGAAAGAATACCCACTCACTCCTTTTCGTCCGGTATGCACTTATACCTTTATATAGAGATATTTTGCTTTTCCCCATCACATGAAACCCAGCATAAGCAGGATTATAAAGAATCTGCTTCACGCTGGCATCCGTCCAATGCTCCCCGGAATTTTCCCAATTATCATGCATGGCAGGTGTCGGTGCTCCAATTAGTTCCAGGCGTTTGGCTATCTCCAGTCTTTTCACGCCAGTCATAGCCCAGGCGAAAATCATTCGGACATACGGTGCAACTACGTTATCAATCTCCAGCTTTTGACTTTCTGCAGAAAACCGATAACCATATGGCGCATTGGTGCCCATGACCCGTCCAGTTCGTATGCACATTTCCCGAAAGACTTCCTGCTTTCTGGAATAGTCCTTCGCATACATTGCATTCACCATATTTTTAATAGGAATAGCAATGCTGTTTCTATCCTCTTCCCGAATACTGTCAAACTGGTCAGTAATGGCAATGAACCTGACATTTAAGAGAGGAAAAATTGTTTCTATGTAATATCCGGTTTCCAGATAATCTCTTCCAAATCGTGACAGGTCTTTAACCACGACACATTGAATCTTTCCACTCTTTACTGCTTCAATCATCCGTACAAACTCAGGTCTGTCAAAATTTGTACCAGAAAAACCATTGTCTATGTAGGTTTCTGTCAGAAACAAATCGCTCTGCTGCCTGATGAATCCCTCAACAAGCTGTATCTGCGTCTGGATGCTATCATCATTATCGTGTCCATTGTTTTCCACTGACAGTCGGATATATGCGGCTGTTGACAAAGCGTTTTCCTTTTTTCTCTCCAGCACAGAAGATTGTGACGCCCCACCTGCCGGTGCTTCCGGGATGATATTGATATGTTTTCTACTTTTCCTCGCCATTGTTCATCCTCCATTCATCCGGTAATCCCTTGTACCATTCCATCTCTCTAAGCTCAACAGATACTGTGGTCAACTGATGGATCACGATACTTGACACATATTTTTTGATGACATCTTTGTTCAGCTCACAATCACTTTCCCATGAGCTATACAGTTTCAGCCACGGATTATTTTCGCTGAACATCATTTCAGTCCGTTTGAAAAAATCTTCATGAGCGCCGAAATATGCTTCCTGCTCCTCAACACTTTTTCTCACAGCAGCTAACACCTTGTCCATTTCCTCCTTGGAAATTTTCCCTTTCAGAAAGCTCTGGTAAGTTTCCATGCGCCTTTCTTCTTTTTCTGCCATAATATATGCTCTGCGACGATACTCTTCACGGAAGCTCTGTATCTTTTGATTTTTCAATGCTTCCCCATCTGTTTTGACAATTTGTAAAATATGAATCGCTTGCCGTTTTGCTTTTTGCAGAGCTGATACTACAGCTGCGTCCACACACTCAACAGGAAGCTGCATTTTATCGCTCGCATTCTTTTCCCTATTAACGTATCCAAAATAGCCACCTGCAATGCCTTCACGATACCGCAGGCAAAAGCCATGTTCACTATCACATACGATTCCGGCGTATCTATGTTTGGGCTTCGGTTTTTTACTGGTGTATGTCGGTGTATTGATTACCTTTTGGGCTTCCCGAAATATCTCCTCACTGATAATCGGCTCGTTGGTAAATTCAATCACTTCGCCTTGAACCACTTTTGACCAATGCCCGATATAAACTGTTTTATCAAGCAACCGCCTGACCGATAGCCTTGTCCACTTATACGGATCGTCAATCTTTACATTCGTTCCCCTCATTGCCAACGGAGAAGGAATCTTTTCTTCCGATAGAACTGCCGCCACCTTGGGAATAGGCATCCCATCCGCACACATCTGGAAAATTCTCCTCACCACAGGTGCCGTTTCTTCATCAACCACAAGCTCATAATCGTCTGTCAGACGATAACCGTATTTGGCATCATTCCACGAAAGAACACCGCTTCTGTTTCTATGAAGAACTCTGTGCCGGATGTTTTCGCTTCGGAGTATTCCATACTGTTTGTCAAAATAGGCTTCCGCTTCCGCATTGGATTTACCGATACTGATATAGTCATCCTCGACTACTACAAATCCGATTCCAGCATAGTGAAGTGTCTGCAGCAATACTTCTCTTGCACTCCATAAATCTTTTCCTGCCCGAAAAATCGAATCCACAATGACCGCATCAAATTTTCTTTGTATGCCATCGTTTAAAAGCTGTTCAAAAGCTGTATTCTCCTCTTTGCTCTTTTTTCTATCGCTGTAACGGTTCTCAATCTTCCACCCATGCTTTACAGCGTAATTTTTAATTCTCTCGTTTTGAGATGTAATAACATCAGAGGGAATGTCGGCACCAGGATAACAGGAAGTTGTTCTTGTATAACTCACAAACCGCATTACAATCCCCCCTCACTTCGGCTATCTTCTTCCAACACGCCCGACAGTTCAATCATCTCTTTCATTTCATCCTCATGGAAAAAATGAATTGCGATTCTGTCCTTGCTATAAATGCTGATTTTCTCGATCAGTTCTACTACAACCGGGCGTTCCAGCTTCTCAATAAAAGCATACCTTTTATAGCTTTCAATCCATGGTTTCAGATGGGTCTTGTTTGCAAGCAATCTGTGCTTCTGCGCTAACAGCGTTTCTTTCTTTTTCTTAGCTGCATCAAGCTTCTGAGAAAATCTATCGTTGATTTCCTTAAACTCATCCTTACTGATCAGTTCATCAAGCATATCGGTATATACCTGTGTTTTCAGATTCCGATAACGCTCTATCTCCGCATCCACCTCAGAAAGCTGACCATTTACAACTTTAATGCTGCTTCGCTCCTCGGAAATCCGATCAATCTTCTTGAGGATGGATTCTGCTCTGACCAAGAGAGCAATCTGTGCCTGGATGGTTTCTAAAACGATCTGCTCCAGCTTTTCAGCATTTATCAGATGGGAGCTGCACCCATCTCCATTTTTATAGGTACTGCAATGAAAATAATTGTATACGTTCTTTCCTCTGGTGGTTCTGCGCCGGATCATGTTTTGCCCACAATCACCACATACAACCAGACCTGAAAAAAGGTAAACCGCTGATTCTTCCGGAGAAGTTCTTGTATCAACAAGCAGTAATCTCTGTACTTTATCAAAGGTTTCACGACTGACAATAGGTTCATGCGTTCCAGATACTCTAATCCAGTCCTCCTTTGGTACAGGTCTGCTCTGTTTTATCTTGTAATTGATTTTGCTGTTTAACCCCTGCACCATCGTTCCAGTGTAGATTTCATTTGTTAAAATACGATTGATAGACACTACCGCCCATTTTGGATTATTTCCGGCTTTGAACCCACAATCATAATTCATTCCCTTGCTTCTTTTATATTCAGCCGGTGGAAGCACGCCCATATCATTCAGCATTTCCGCTATACGCTGAGAATTGTAGCCGGACAGTTTCAAGTCAAAAATCTGGCGAACAATATCCGCAGCAAACGGGTCAATAATCAAATGGTTATTGTCCTTTGGGTCTTTACAATACCCATAACAGGCGAAGCTCCCGATGAACTTGCCGTTCTTTCTTTTCACATCCAACTGACTGCGGATTTTCATAGATATATCCCGGCAGTAGGAATCGTTGATCAGGTTTTTGAAGGGAATAATGATTCTGTCCGCATCGTTATCCTCACCGGCACTGTCATAATTGTCAATGATAGAAATAAAGCGAACACCCATGAACGGAAAAATCTTTTCCAGATATCTTCCTGTCTCAATATAGTTTCGTCCGAAACGGGAAAGGTCTTTCACAATAATACAGTTCACTTTTCCTGCTTTAACATCCTCCATCAATCTCTTGAATGCAGGCCGTTCAAAGTTCGTGCCACTGTAACCATCGTCCACATATTCTCCTACGAATTTCAGTTCATCATGGTGTGATAAGAAATCCGTAATCAAGTCTCGTTGGTTGGAAATGCTGTCACTTTCCACTTTGTCCCCATCTTCACGGGACAGGCGCATATATTCCGCCACTAAATTCTTGCCATAAAAACGCATAAAGCCACTGACCTCCTAATTTACTCGCCTTTCGACTGTAAACCAAGAAATCAATGGCTTCTCGAATACTCATATTTTAATTGACCCGAAATCATTATAGCATAACTTCTTGTTTACTTCAATACTTTAAAGCGATAAATTTTCGATATACTCATGTTTTTACTTTTGTTGATTCTGATACTAAATGGACATTGCATCCTTAACGCATTCTTCCAGAGTTTTCTTCCCAGCAAAGCTAATCTTTACAACAACGCCATGACAAAGATAGCAGTATGGATTTTTTACCTGCCGGATAAAGTCAGCAATCCGCTCCTCATGGGGCAGCTCTGTGTTGATGAGAACATCCTTGATATCCACCAGCTCCTCCGGGTTTACTGTACGGATGTCCACCTCGCTCATTTTCCGCAATTCTTCTTTTGAAATGTTGAAAGGGTTCTTTTTCTCGATCATATACACTACCTCGCTTCTGTGGTTTTCAACTAACCCACAGCACAGGAGCGATTTACAAGGTAGGTACGAAAAAAATTTTGCTTCACATCTCTGTTTTTTTCAAAACAGACGAACCACAGGGTCACTCCGTCTACGCCTGCATAGCCCCTTGCGGTTCTATCCCCCAACTTATTTTTCGGATTTTTTCAAAATCCAGTAGCCACTAAGCCGGATTATTGGCTTAGAAGTAGGGGGATTTTTCTCTTTTCTAAGGGAGAGCAAGTTTCGCCTACGGCAGCCAATAACTCCAATCCTGCGATTTCCGTTACTGCCAGCCTGCGGCAACTTGATGGGGATTACGCTCCCCATGCCCTCGTATTTTCATCATATTGTGTGTCCGGCTTCCATTAAAATGGGCGCACCGTGATGAAAGCATCACTTGAAAGAGAGGGCTTTTTTATGGCAAGACCAAAAAAAGAACCGGAGCTTGTAACAACGCACCGTGTTACAATCCGGTTTTCGGACACACAATATGCTGTTATTTCCGAAGATGCAAAGAGAGCCGGGCTTCCTCTTGCAGATTATCTTCGGAAGCTGATTGCAAACCACGGTCTGACACTCAGCTACAAAATCGTCCGTGACGATAAAGCCATCCATGACCTCACGGTTGCTTTGGGACGGATCGGCAATAACCTCAATCAGATCAGCCGGTATTATCACCAGCATGGTGCGACCACACCCGGCATAGAAAAAGACATTTCCGCCTGCATCAGTAAAATCTATGACATGAGTGCAAGGCTGGATGAAATAGAAGGAGCTGCCGATGGCGATACTGAAACACATTGCCAGTAAAAACGCAGACTATCGTGCAGCCTTCAATTATCTTGTCTACCAGCATGATGAATTTACGCAAAAGCCCATACTGGATGATGTAGGCCGTCCCGTACTCCGCAGCGAGTATTATCTGGACGGCTTATTGTGTCATCCCCTTGAATTTGCCCGTGCCTGTAAAAAGACAAATGCCAAATTTCATAAGAATGAGAAAAAGGGTGAAATCAAATCCCACCACTATATTCTCAGCTTCGATCCAAGGGATAAAGAGGAAAATGGTTTGACAGGTAAGGAAGCCCAGCGCATGGGAATGGAATTTGCAGCAAAGAATTTTCCCGGACATCAGGCGCTGATCTGCACCCATACCGATGGTCACAACAGCTCTGGTAACATTCATGTGCATATTGTCATAAACAGCGTCCGTGCCAAAGATGTGGAACGGCAGGATTTTATGGAACGCCCCTGTGACAGCAGAGCCGGAAACAAGCATCATCTGACCAACGATTATCTCTCCCACTTGAAACAGCAGGTGATGACCATGTGCCAGAACCGGCAGCTCTATCAGGTTGATCTCCTCAATCCGGCATTGGCAAATATCACAGAACAGGAATATTGGGCATCCCGGCGAGGACAGGAAAAACTGGATAAGAGAAATGCAGAGATTATCGAAGCCGGTCTGAAGCCCCGTACTACCAAATTTGAGACGCAGAAGGAATCCCTGCGGAATGTGATTTCCGAAACCGCCGCTACCTGCAGCAGCTTCGAGGAATTTCAAAAGCTTCTTCTTGAAAAGCATGGGATTTCCATTCGGGATAAGCGAGGGCGATACAGCTATACTCTGCCGGATCGGGAAAAGCCTATTACCGGGCGGGCACTCGGAGCTGCCTTTGACAGAGAGTATCTGCTTTCTCAGTTTGCAGAGAATCGCAAAAAAGGCATCGAGAAGCAGACCTCGCAAATACCTGTTTCTCCAGCACCTGCCGCATCATCCAAAAAGCCCACACCGCAAAACCGGGTCATTACCACAACAAAGGTTCGGCTTATTGTGGATTTGGAGAACTGCATCAAGGCACAACAAAGCCGTGCCTATGCACAAAAAGTCAAAATCACCAATCTGCAGCAAATGGCTCAGACGCTTGCTTTCGTCCAGGAACATGGCTATGCTTCTGCAGATGAAGTCAAACAGGCTCTTTTGGATGCCAAGGCGAAAACCTCAACTGCAAGAACTGATCTGAAAACCACCGAAGCCAGACTGTCCGAAGTCAACCGCCAAATCCGATTGACCGGGCAATATCTCGGCAACAAGTCGGTCTATGCGGAATACCGCAAAACGAAAAAATCACCGGCATTTTATGAAGCCCATCGTGCGGAAATCACACTTTATGAATCTGCCCGTGATGCCCTCCGGGAGATCTCCGGCGGGGAGAAGCTGCCATCCATGAAAGCTCTGAAAGAGGAAAAGGACAGGCTGATTGCTTCCAAAAACGCACAATACGAAGCATACCAGACTGCCCGCACCGAACAGCGAGAACTGCAAACCGTGTTTACCAATGTTCAGCAGATGCTCGGTATCGAACCGGAACGCACAACCACACAGGAACTGGATAAAGGAATTACCTGATTTTCAGCAAACAAAAAAGATGGGGAAGGAACATACCATTGCGGTAGCTCCTTCCCCAATTTTTTACTGTATTCCGAGTATCTCAAATGCTCGTTCCATGTATTTATGCAGGCACAGTCTTTTGGAATATATCTGTTCAACTTCTATGTTCTTTGCGTTCCAACCCTTTGCCCAAGTCAGATCGTCCATCCATGCAGAAAGCAGAAGATCTGGATCGTCCACCTTCAAGCTAATTGTTTTCTTTTCCGAAGGTTCTGTATATTCTTCATATTCGCAACCTTCATAATATCTCTCTATATCTTTCTCATAGCTGTAATCCCGACCAATATACATGACCGTCTGAATGATTTTGATAACTTCCATATCCAAGCCTTTCATGTACTGGTTCAAATTACTTGCATCTCTTTTTCTTCTAATCTCTTGAAGATCAATATGCTTCGACATACCTGTCTGATCTTTTTCGGACGCTCTATACTTTCTATATTCATCCAGAGAAAGACGATATACAGTTTTCAAAACATCTGCGTTCCCAGCCACGGACAGATCATCCTCATACTGGCATACCTCCTGATACAACTTCTTATTATCTCGTCGTGGAAGCAACGGATACCAGGAACCGACCATTGACTGAGGATCGTCAATATCTCCCCACCAGAGAACCAGCGGACAGTTATTAGGAATATTCCAATCATTTGCACAAAATGCTCCAAAACCGAACGATAATGGATATCCTAAGCCCAACGGCAAGAACGAATTACGATTTAACCGCTTTGCAATTCGGATGCCATATTTCAGGAAGATAGCTGTCAACTGTTTATTTGCTGCTGCCGATGAACTCACACCCGGATTATCTTTATTAAAACAATAGGGGCAAAATATCTTTCCGGTTTCTGACAACCTTCTTTCATAATCTTCTACCATTCTATCACCACGACAGCTTACATCCGGCCAAAGAAACTCATATTTCTCTAATTTCTTTGTCCGGTCATTGATATACTTTTTCTCACAGAAAAATTCTAAGTAAATTCCTTTTTCAGCCGCTTCCTGAGAAAGTATGTTGCTCCAATAATCAAAACCATTACTGTATGCAATCAAATAATATACTTGCAGATGTGCTTCCTGCGGAAGTAAGCCAATCAGTTTTCTCAAATCTTCCTTCGCTCGTCCTCCGCTGTAAAGCCCATCATCAATATACACATACAGTTTTGACGCATCTGTAAATTTCTCACTTTGAAAAGCAAAGGAACCTTTTGTAGCAATATACTCATAAATAAGTTTCTGGCTATGTCCTCTTTCCTGAATGGAAGCAAATACAACATTGTCTGCTGGCTGTTCTGCTGTAATTCTTTCAAGCACTCGCTCCAGGAAATTATGGATTCGTTCCTCTTTGAAATAATACCGTGTAAGCGCATGAAAGGTTTCTGCTAATACAATGCTGCGCTCATCTGGTGCAAACTGCCCCACCCATCTTTCAACATGGGCAGCATCAAGTGGTTTCGTGAGTTCCGTTCTCCGGTAATTCTGGATTATGGTCGCAATCCCTTCAATATATGATTGGTCGTTCATAATCATCCCTCCCCCAAAATTCTCATTAACCCATATTCTCTTTTTCTATTTCCATCCGAATTCTGATATAATCTTCAATCTCTTTTCCTGTTGCTTTCCTTACCTGCGGTTTCCCGCAGTCCGGGCATTGTATCAAATCCTTGTCTGATACAAATGTGTATCTGCAGGCTTCACAAGTCAGGTATCTCTTAAATTGATCTGCCAATGCGGATCATCTCCTATTCATTGTTTTCATTTCAAAAAAAGTGGGTGGCAAAATGCCACCCGGTTTTACAAAGTATCCATTTGAGCGGTTTCTATTAACCTGCTAACTGCCCCGCCAACTCCTGAACTTTTGCGAGCGTCAGTTCTGTAGCCTTTGCAATCTGCTCATATGTTAAGGAGCCAATCTGCAGAAGATTCTTTGCAATAGAAATTGCCTTTTCTTCGCTGGCGCTATTTCTCATTTCTTCCATAGCCTTACACATAATGCTCACTCCTTCCGGATTTTCTTTCAAATACTTCGTGCGCTCTGCCATCAATTCGTAGTGCATATCATCTGCTTCGGTACAGTTAAAATCGTGCATCAGAAGTCCAAGTTCATCGTTGCCACGATACTCTCCGTTTACATAAATGATATATGCGCCATCATCAAAAGGTTCCCCTAATGTACAATTTATATTCTGAATCAGGTACAAAGGTTCTCCCTTTCCATAAAAATCTTTCTCTGTTATAAAAATCGTATAAGTATCAGGAAGCTCTTTAAACTCCTGACCTGCATCAAGGTTTTCCACATCCATAACACTGGAATGGTATCTTGCTCTGTGCGGGTCTGCACCATGATCCGCTCTCTGGATTTCCAAATCGTATCGCCGTCCGGAATCATCAATGCCATACGCATCCAAACAGATAGACCTGGCACCAGTTACCCTTTTCATATCAGCCTGTGTTTCACAGTTGGTAATAATGAGGTCTTTCTTACCGGTGATAATCCTTAATACAAGCTGGGCAAGTGGAATGTTCTTTCGGAACAGACCACGCATAAAATCATCGTCGATTGGTCTAAACCCACGCAGACGCTGCAAATCTTCCTGATGTTCACGCTCCCTGCGCTGCTGCTCAGTTTCTATCATTGCAACCACCCGCTTTTCTAAATCTATTAGAAGTCATACGACCTCCATTGTGATTTCATTCTACCATAGAAAGCTCTTTTTTTCAAGAAATCGAGATTGCTAAATCTGGAATTTTCTATGAACACAAAAAAAACAGGGACAGGACAATGCCCTTACAGCACCATCCTGTCCCCATCTCATTTACTGCATATCTCTCTCAGATTTCTTGCTTTGTGCCGGAACATCTTTGTTCGCCCCGGAGGATAACTGCTCCTGCTTTTCCTTCAGGCGTCCAAGCAGCGACGGCTTCTCATCTGTGTTCTTTTCCTCTTTCTTCGCAACACGATTGTTGTTCCTGCCATCGATCATGTTGTAGTTCTGTTCTTCGGAGACTTCCGCCGCACGGAGATACTCTCCATTTTCCAGATACTTCATCCAGTCCTGTTTCTCCACACCGAACAAGCCGCCAATTTCTACATGGCGCTGGAACTGCTTTTCGCTTCCGATCACGCTTTCCGTTCCATCCGGGTGGAGTGCATACAGCATCATGCTGCCCTGCTTGTAGTATTGCTCTGCCGTTTCCGCAGACATCGGAACCATACCCAGGAAGGAATATCCATACTTCTCCATGTCCTGCGCCGAAACGGAAGGATCAGGAACCACCTCCAGCGGTGCTGCTTCCAGACGAATCAAATCCACAATGTCCTGCGAAAAGCCATCATATACTTCCTGAGCATACAGGATGCCTTTTTCATCGACAATGACGGACGCCACTTCATCACCGTAGGTATCATGCTCCAACAGGAAGTACAGCCTTCCGTCAATCTCCTGCTTTTCAATGGGATGCCATGTGCCGATATGCTGCGACACAGCAATCTGTTCACTTTCCATCGAAATAGCTTTTTCCATTGCCTGCACCAGCAGGAACTCCGGCACTTCCGCAAAGCCAAAGCTGTCCACGTAGTAGGCGGTATCCACGCCATTCTTATGGAACACCACAATATCACTGACACTCAGCGAATGACCTCTGAAATCTTCCGGGTGGTACAGATTGAATTTCTCATAGATACTATCCAGCGTATCCTTCTCCCCAAGCGGCGCATTGTAGATCAGATCGTAATTCTCACGCTGTACCTTTGCCCCCATTTTGGCCAGACGCCGCAATCCTTCAAAGCGAAGCTCACGAGTGCTGTCATCGTTCTTTAACTGAAAAATATCGTAACTGTTATTTGCCATCAAACACCTTTCCGGGATTGCTCCCTGTCTCTATTATAATAATGTAGGAATCCGAAAAACAGGGAATCAATCCCCCATCTTCAAATGGGAAAACAGAGGATGGATACGTTCCCTGCCTTTGGTCTAAACAAGCCATTACTCGGCTTTTGCGCCCCTCACCGGCGGCTTGGAACAGTTCTGAATTGCTCTCTGCCGTGCCGCTTCTCTGCGCTCTTTGCTGTACGGCTCACGAATCAGGACACACTCTTTAGGAACGGTATAGGTATAGGCTCCGTCCCCGTGTTCTTTTTCCAGCCGTATTTCATCCGGATATTTACTCGCCAGCTTTTCCAGCTTGCGAATCATCTTCGGATCAAAGGAATATACGCTTGCTTCTCCTTCCGACTGGTTATACAAAATGATCGTTTCCCGTTCCACGGCACTTCTCAAATCAGTCCCTCCCAATCCGGTTCATCTTCCTCATCGGCAGGCACAAAGACCAGCTCGGAAAAATCCTCCTCGGACATTTCTTCCAACAGGAGAATCGTCTGCTTCATCAGCTCCGCCATATCCTGATCGTCAATGTAAGGAAGGGAAGCAGAAATATCCTCTGCCAGCACCTTTCTGTCAGAATGATTGAAAATACACATCAGGTTCATCATTTCCACGTTGTTCACAATCAAAGCTCAACACCTCTTTTCTTATCCTGCGCCTTTGCAGGATTCTGTTTTGTATTTGACACCTGTTTCTGCTTATCGTGCAGGCGGGACAGCACCGACGCTTTGGGTGCGTTTGCATCCTGCATGACAGTCTGCGATTTGTCCTTGCCCCGTTCCTGCTCCATATTCAGCAGTTCCCGGAATGCCCCATTGACCATGACCGGATGGGTATTCACCGCATAGGAGAAGCGAATATCTCTGGAATAGTCCTCTGTATTTGCTCCGGGAATCACGACCCTGGCAGCACTTTCCTTTGTACTCGGATAATACCGCCCATCGTGATCCGCAAGCTGGATGGTGCTTGCCAGAACAATCTTACATCGTTCCATGCCGTATTTGTCCACCCATTGCTGCAGATATTCCGGCATCCGTCTTTCATGGTAAGCCATGCTGAAATCCTTTTGAAATTCATGGGCGCAGGCTTCGGTTTCCCTGCGGCTTGCTCTCCAGCTATCGACCTTGCCCTGCTGTCTGGCTTCCTCAAAGGTCAGCGGACTTAAGGGAACAATCCCCGGTTTTGTCTGGGCAGCTTCTTTTACAGCCGACCGCTCGTCCATGATACTTTGCAGCTGCGACAGGGCATTCTGGACAAGAGGGCTTTCCCGATAATGCCCAATGTCATTGACCACATCACTGAGTACCCGGTTACCCTGCATCAAATCGCAATCCATATCATCGTAAATGCTGTCATCGTGCAGGACAAAGCCGATGGATTTTACACCGTTCATGCGTTCCGATGGAATCTGGTCATACAACGCAATGGCTTCCTCCAGCGTTTCTATGCCCTCATGGTATTCCCCCATATTGTGAAACTCACCGCATTCTGCAACATAGAAGGAAATCGTTGGCTCTTTCTTTTCAATATCCGGTTCAGCGGAATCCATTTCCGAATCATCAACGGAAGCCTGTGCCTGCTGTATCTCCTTTTCTGCCACAGCTTCCACCTGTTCCATCAGGTCATCGTAATTGATTACCTCGCAGTTCTCAAAGGTCAGGTTATCATCCTCCAGAAGCTCATCTATGGCTTCCCGGATGGTATAATCCGGATTCTCCAGCACACCGCCGTCCATCAGATGATAGCTTTCATCGTAGAAGGAATAATCAAAGCCCTCCTCGGTATGCTGAATCGAAAAATACTGTTCTCCGATACGATACGCAATCTGTGCATCATGCAGATCGAGTGCCACATCCATGCGCTCTGTCGCTGCAATGATTTCCGGGTTTTTCCAGCCCTCCACACCAAGGTAGTCCACCACAATGCGGTCAATACCGTTGATGCACTGAATGAAATCCAGACTTCCCGGCAACGGATTACTATTCTCAATACCAAACGCCTTCATTTTCTCGTTCGGCAGGGCAAAGTAGGTTTTCAGCGCCGTGTCCATATCCTCGAACCGCTGAATGGACAACGGGCCTTTTATCTCCAAATCCTCCACCACATAAAACTGCTTGATGAACGGCTGTTCCTGCTGGGACTGCAAAGCACGTTCTTTGCGAATCGCTTCAATGTTCGCATCAATTTCTTTAATCATGCTGTCGGCTTCTCTGCGGATCACCTCCATAGAGCTACGAAGCTCTTTCATCTCCCTGCCATTGCTCCATCCGGCAATATAGCCGAAGGAGTATTCACTTGTTTCAATACCGTAACGCTGGCACACCGTATAAGCTACACTCTCCGCCTGGACTTCACGGGTGCGCCGATCCACCATCACACCATTTTCCGCATCAGCCATATCCACATCATGCAGACGGGAGTGGGCAATCTCGTGAATTGCTGTTTTTACATTCTGCGCTTCGCTCATGCCCTCAGCAATGGCAATTCTCTTTTCCACCTGATGATAATAACCATGAGAATCCCCCTCGATGACCTCAAAATCCATCGGCACTTTAGAAGTTCGCCGGAGGGCTTCAAAGAACATGGCATAGCCCTCAACGCTGCCAGTCAAATCCTGCACCGTAGCCAGTTCCGGTAAAGGCTTGCCGTCCGTCTGGCTCACATCAAATACCGATGTTACCTTAAAATAGGGTTTCTGAATGGTCACGGTTTCCTTTTTCGGTTCGCCGTTTTCATCCAAAACCGGGCGTTTCGTGTCCGGGTCAAGCACATCACGCTCAACCTCCACTTTTTGGGGAGCCGGGGCAAATATCTTGATTGCCTTTTCTCCCTTCATAACATTTCGCTCAAATTTCTTCTGCCATGCGCCGTATCCAGCCACAAGTGTCGCATCCGGCTTCTGCATGGCTATCAGGAGCGTATTGGAAAAGCTGTAGTTATGGAACTGCGACATGACACGCAGATACTCCATATACTTCTCGGAGGTAAAAAGCTCCTGAACCCCTTTTTCCAAACGCTCCGTGATCTCTTTTAACTGTTGCTGCTGTTTACTTTCTGCCAATCGAATTTCCTCCTAAAGAATGACTCCCGCCAACATTATGCTGGCGGGAGCGTATCGCTTATATTTCCTGTTCCTGTTTTTTCTGCGGAGAGAGGACATCACCGCCATGGGCTTTGACCTTATCCTGCATTTTCTTGAGCCTGTCCATGACAGACGGTCTTGCCGCAGGCCGGTCTGCACTCATGCGAGAATCGTCCTCATCGTCAATATCGCTGTAACCCCTTTCCGGTTTGTCATTCCCTGCATCCATATTGAGCAGGGCATTTAGTTCGGATAATCTCTCCTCCTTTGCTCTCAGTTCTTCTGCCTGTGCAAACGGTGTCGCAAGCTCCGCTTTTGCAGATTCCATCTGCGTATGCAGCGTTTCCAGCCGTTCCTCCGCCTTTGTCAGCAGGCTTGGTATATCGCTCAGAACATTATTGATTCTGGTGATATTACCAATGCCATCTGTGCCGACCTCCACCTTGTAGCTGCTTTTCCCCTTTAAGGTCAGCTCAAACTTATTGTTGAACGCATCATAGTGGACGCTCATGGAAAATCCGGCGTAATGTCCGATCTCTCCATCCTTCTGGATTGCCTTCATGCCGGTGCAGGCTGCAACAATGGCAAGTCCCGCTTCCTTCTTGCTGTCAAAGGTCTTGCCGCCGACCTCCATAATGAAATGGTCATTATCCTGCGGCAGTTTTTCAGCAGCCATAACCTGATCTGCTTTCAGCCCCGCAATCCGTTCTTCCGTTGCAGTAATCATCTTCGGATAATTCATCAGAATATCATCCTCCAGACGGTAACGCTGGGAATCGTAGTTTGCTTTCAGAAGCCGGAGCTTTGCCACCTGGATATCCAAATCCATCTTCTCCTTAATATAAGGATTGCCCGTGGCAAGTGCCTTGATCTCCGCATAGGAAAGTGCCGCTTCATCAATATCATCCGCAGACCGCACAGGGCTTTTGCTGGTCATGATCTGGGAGATAAACTTCTGCTTGTTCTCCAAAAGCTGCCAACTGTACGCATCGAATGTTCCTTTGGTGATATAGCGAAAAATCTTCACCTTATCGAACATATTTCCCTGACGGATAATGCGTCCCTCCTGCTGTTCAATATCAGAAGGCTTCCATGGCACATCCAGATGATGCAGCGCAATCAGCCTGTCCTGCACATTCATACCAGGCCCCATTTTGGCAGTTGACCCGATCAGCACACGGACCTGACCGCTCCGTACCTTTGAGAAAAGCTCTGCTTTTCGGATTTCCGTATTGGCTTCATGGATAAAGGCAATCTGTTCTGCAGGAACACCCTTTTCCATCAGCTTATTCCGCAGATCGTCATAGACATTGTACTCACCGTCCCCTTTTGGTGTACTCAAATCGCAGAACACTAATTGTGCCGCTTTGTCTTTGGCAGTATCCTGCCAGATAGAAAACACATTTTCCACGCAGGCATTGGTCTTGCTGTCCGGATTGTCCGGCAGAAGCGGATTGTTCAGACGCTGATCCAATGCGAGTTTACGTCCATCGTTGGT
>DLAA01000052.1 GCA_002493835.1 Lachnospiraceae bacterium UBA7060
CTCTGACATGGAGGATTAGTGTGAGAAGAACTTCTGAAGACGTCCCGCCATAGGATAGGGAAAAAGCGTCTCACACGGGAGAATGGCAGAAGAGGAGATAATATTTATGGAGAAGAAAAATTTAGCGCAGGAACTTGCGGGGAACAGTTACCCGGGCCGGGGGATTGTGATCGGTAAGTCGTCTGACGGAAAATATGCGGTGACGGCTTACTTTATCATGGGACGCAGCGGTAACAGCAGAAATCGGGTGTTTGTGGAGGATGGAGAGGGAATCCGTACGCAGGCGTTTGACCCTTCTAAGCTGGAGGATCCCAGTTTGATTATCTATGCTCCGGTGCGGGTGCTTGGAAACAAAACCATTGTGACAAATGGCGATCAGACGGACACGATCTATGATCTGATGGATCAGCAGCAGACCTTTGAACAGGCGCTGCGTACCCGCAAGTTTGAGCCGGATGCACCGAATTATACGCCCCGTATTTCCGGAATCATGCATCTGGAGAATGGCAGCTACAACTACGCCATGTCCATTTTAAAGAGCAATAATGGCGATCCTTCCTCATGCAGCCGCTATACCTTTGCCTACGAGAACCCGAAGGCAGGGGAGGGACATTTTATCCACACGTATATGGGAGATGGGAATCCGCTTCCCAGTTTCGAGGGGGAGCCGGTTCTTGTGGAAATGGAGGGCAGTATTGACGAATTTGCGAAGATGGTCTGGGAGAATCTGAACGAAGAGAATAAGGTGTCGTTGTTTGTGCGTTACATTGAGATTACAACGGGAAAGTATGAAACAAGAATCGTAAATAAAAATTAATAGCTGTAAAATGAGAGGAAGGAGGGCACATGATCGATATGAATATGACAGAAACAGCAAGGCTGATACTTGACCTTAGAACCAAAGGATGGAGTGATACGGATATTGTAAATCATATCCTGTACATTGTGACGGGAGAGGAAAAGTATAAGGCGGTACAACAATCATAGGGGAGAGCGGAAACGATGAATGAACTGGAATTGAAGTATGGGTGTAACCCGAATCAGAAGCCTTCCCGCATTTATATGGCGGACGGCAGTGACCTGCCAATTCAGGTGTTAAACGGCAGACCCGGATATATCAACTTTTTGGATGCTTTCAATGGCTGGCAGTTAGTCAGCGAATTAAAGAAAGCAACAGGGCTTCCGGCGGCCACATCTTTTAAGCATGTCTCCCCCGCCGGGGCGGCAGTAGGTCTTCCCTTAAGTGAGACTCTTGCGAAGATCTACTGGGTAGATGATCTGGGAGAGCTTTCTCCTCTGGCCTGCGCTTATGCCAGAGCGAGGGGGGCGGACAGGATGAGTTCCTTTGGCGATTTTATCGCACTCTCTGATATCTGCGATGTGGATACAGCGAGACTTATCAAGAGAGAGGTGTCAGACGGCGTGATCGCACCGGGATACGAGCCGGAGGCATTGGAGCTTCTGAAGGCGAAAAAGAAGGGAGCCTACAATGTAATTCAGATAGATGCTTCTTATGTGCCAGCGCCCATTGAGGTAAAGCAAGTGTACGGTATCAGCTTTGAACAGGGCAGGAATGAACTGAAAATTGATGATGCCTTTTTTGATCATATTGTGACCAAGGCAAAGGAACTGCCAAGGCAGGCGAAGATCGATCTGGCCATCGCAATGATTACTCTGAAATATACACAGTCCAATTCCGTCTGCTATGTGAAGGATGGGCAGGCCATTGGCATTGGCGCGGGGCAGCAGTCCAGAATTCACTGTACCAGGCTTGCAGGAACGAAAGCGGATAATTGGTTTCTGAGACAGTCTCCCATGGTGTTAGAGTTACAGTTTGTGGACGGTATTGGCCGGGCGGACAGGGATAACGCCATCGATCTCTACATCGGAGAGGATTATATGGACGTATTGGCTGATGGTGCATGGCAGAAGATTTTTAAAGTGAAACCGGAAGTGTTTACTGCAGAAGCGAAGCGGGCGTGGCTGGATCAGATGAGAGGTGTTGCCCTGGGGTCCGATGCGTTCTTTCCCTTTGGGGATAATATTGAGCGCGCCCACAGAAGCGGCGTGCAGTATGTGGCTCAGCCTGGCGGTTCCGTGCGGGACGACAACGTGATTGAGGTCTGCGATAAATATGGCATGACCATGTGCTTTACAGGAATCCGCCTGTTCCATCATTAAAAGACGGATAAAAATTGATTTTCCGGTGTGACCGTGTTAAAATTTAGATAACGAGCAAACATCTGAGAAAAGTGGACAGAAAGCGCGAAGCGCGGGTTTGCGAGCAAAAAGAGTAAAAGTGTAAAAGAGTAAAAGGGTAAAAAGAGAAGCTGCAAGAGAAAAACAAAGGAGTGGAAAAGGGAAAATGAGCAAGAGTTTTGGGGATCTGTTATCGAAGGTATCTGAGTGTGAGATGAAAAAGGTTGCTGTGGCGGTAGCCCAGGACAGCGCGGTGCTGGAAGCGGTGGTTGCAGCCAAGGAACGCGGCATAGCCGAGGCAGTTCTTGTAGGCGATGAGGACAAGATCAAAGAAGTGGCGGCAGCCGACAAGCTGGATGTAAGCGGTTTTGAAATCATTGATGAAAAGGACAATTATACGGCGGCTTTGAAGGCGGTGGAGCTGGTACATAACGGCAAGGCGGATATGTATATGAAAGGACTGATTGATACGAAGTCTTTCTTGAAGAGCGTGCTGGATAAGGAGGTCGGCCTGCGGACAGGAAAGGCTCTTTCCCACGTTTGCGTGTTCGAGGTGGAAGGCATTGATCATCTCCTTTTCTTGACAGATGTTGCATTTATGACCTACCCCACGCTTGAGGATAAAGTACATATCATTGAGAATACGGTGGATGTCTGCCATGCCTGTGGTATTCCCAATCCGAAGGTGGCGCCTCTTGCGGCAGTGGAAGTGGTGAATCCGAAGATGCCTGTCACGGTGGAGGCGGAAGAGCTGACGAAGATGTGTGAGGAAGGCAAGATCACAGGATGTGTTGTGGACGGACCTCTTTCTTTGGATTTGGCGATTGATCCTGAGGCGGCAAAGCATAAGGGTGCAGAGGGCAGAAAGATTGTGGGCGATGCAGATGTGCTTCTCTTCCCGGATATTCATGCGGGCAATCTGGTTTACAAATGTCTCGTGCATACAGCAAAAGTAAAGAATGGCAATATTCTGACGGGCACGAAAGCACCGGTGATTTTGACTTCCCGTTCAGATGATTTTGAAACTAAAGTAAATTCATTGGCGCTGGGTGCGGTTATGGCAGGTGCTATGGCACAGATGAACTGATTGAGCGAAGCTCAATCTGAGCGAAGCGTAACCAATAAAATGATGGAGGTATAGGCAAAATGGCAATTAAAAGTTTAATTATCAATCCGGGTTCTACATCTACAAAAATTGGTGTATTTGAGGATGAAACTCTCCTGTTTGAGGAGACTTTGAGACATTCTACGGAAGAGATATCACAGTATGCGACGATCTTTGACCAGAAGGATTTCCGCAAAAAAATCATTACGGATTTATTGAAAGAGAAAAATTTTGATGTAAACTCTTTGAATATGGTTGTGGGCAGGGGCGGTATGTTAAAGCCGATTCCGGGAGGCACTTATGCTGTGACCGATGATCTGTTAGAGGATCTGAAGGTCGGCGTACAGGGACAGCATGCTTCGAATCTTGGCGGTATTCTAGCCAGAGAGATTGCTGATTCCATCGGCGTTCCCTCCTACATCGTAGACCCGGTGGTTGTGGATGAGCTTTCTCCAACCGCAAGATATTCCGGCATGGCGGAGATTCCTCGCGGGAGTATCTTCCATGCGTTAAACCAGAAAGCGGTGGCGAAAAGATATGCGGCTGAAATCGGGAAACCATATGAGTCATTGCGTCTCATTGTCGTTCATATGGGTGGCGGCGTATCCGTGGGTGCTCATGAGGACGGCAAAGTGGTCGATGTCTTTAGCGCTTTTGACGGCGACGGTGCTTTTTCGCCTGAGCGTGCGGGCGGCGTTCCCTGCGGTGCGCTCGTAAAACTCTGCTTCTCCGGGAAATATACAGAAAAGGAGATTTACGCTAAACTGATTGGCAAGGGCGGATTCAACGCATACTGCGGAACTAATGATATGCGGGATGTGGAGAAAAAAGTGCAGGAAGGCGACAAGAAGGCTGAGGAGGTAAGGGAGGCATTTATCACTCAGGTGGCAAAGGATATTGGTTCCATGGCCTGTGTTCTGCAAGGTAAGGTAGATCAGATTCTGGTGACAGGCGGTATTGCTTATGACAAGGCAGTGGTTGCAGGCCTGAAAGCGAAGGCGGAGTGGATTTCTCCCATGACCATTTACCCTGGCGAAGATGAGCTGACGGCGCTTGTGCAGGGCGGTTTGCGAGTGATGAAGGGTGAGGAAGAAGTGAAGGTATATTGAGAAGCAGATTCTTATAAATGTACGTGGCGGAGGGGCAAGTAAGTAAGCTTCTTTGCCACGTACCTTTTTCTTTCCGCGCAACTTGGCCATTTGCAATTTTCCTTTTGCTAAATTACAGCAATTATGTTATGATTAGTAAAACATATCTGGGGATCTGAAATTCTGGAATATCTTTACTACATATCGTAGAATCTGAATCCCTTATATGAAAATAGAATAAGGGAGGACGAGCGGTGGGTAAGAAAGATGATTATCAATTTGATTATCTGGATGATGAAAGAAGGTTTGCAGACCAAATAAATGGAGCATTATTTGGCGGCAGACAAGTAGTGAAGCCGGAGGAATTGGAGCCGGAGGATTCCCAGTTTGCAGGTGAGGCATCAAAGCCAGGAACCGGCAGTATAAGGACGATTGTTGATAAGGTACGTGTTTGGAGAGGAAGGACCTTTCATATTTTTGTGGTAGAAAACCAGAATTATGTGGATTATCAGATGGTATTACGGAATATGTTCTCGGAGAGCAACGGATACCGAAAACAGTGGAAACAGAAAAAGAGAGTACATAAAGAGAAACTAAAGGAGATTATGGAGGAAAATCATGAAGCATACAGTAAGATAGACAGCGACACGAAAGACATGCTGGAGATTGTGGCGAATGTGAAGATACCGGAAAAGTTTAAAATAATGGAAGAAGGAGAAGAGAGATACGATATGTGTAAGGCGTTTGAAGATATGCGGCTAGAGGGATATGAGGCAGGAAGGGCGGATGGCATAGCGGAAGGAATAGCAGAAGGAATAGCGGAAGGTATCGAAAAACTTATAAAGACGATTAGAGATCTTGGGGCTTCAAAATCGACAGCGTGCGGACAATTGGTTCAGAAATACGCATTGAATGAAAAGGAAGCCAATGAAAAAATAGAAAAGTATTGGATAGATTAGCAACGGGGATACGGGCAAACACCCCGGAAGAATCTGTGACAGGAAAGCCGAAGGTTGAACAGTGCTCTGTTTGTAAACCCGAGGGGTTATGCTTGAATTTGCCCCCTGCTTCTGGTAAAATATAGTTTGATATTTTGTTATGGCGGGGATTTTATGAGAGAAAGGCATGTGTCATCCCAAATGAGCACATGAAAAAGAGAAGATTATGAGTGTTGTACAAAAAATATTCGGAACGCACAGTGAACGGGAGATCAAGCGTATAAACGGTCTGGTTGATAAGATCGAGGGCATGCGCCCTGAGATGATGGAACTGACTGATGAGCAGATGCGCGATAAGACGAAGCAGTTTAAGAAAAGACTCTCTGAAGGGGAGACTTTGGAAGACATTCTGCCGGAGGCTTATGCACTGGTGAGGGAGGCGGCCAGAAGAGTTCTCAATACAGAGCATTACAGGGTACAGCTGATCGGCGGAATTATCCTGCATCAGGGGCGTATCGCCGAGATGAGAACCGGTGAAGGGAAGACGCAGACCTGCCTTCTTCCCGCTTATTTGAATGCTTTGGAGGGTAAGGGCGTGCACGTAGTCACGGTCAATGACTATTTGGCGAAGCGTGATGCAGAGTGGATGGGACAAGTACATGAGTTTTTGGGTCTCAAAGTGGGTTGTGTTCTGAATGACATGAAACCCGAGGAGCGCAGGGAAGCCTACAACTGTGATATTACCTATGTGACTAACAATGAGCTTGGGTTTGATTATCTGCGTGACAATATGGTTATATATAAGGAGCAGCTCGTACTCAGAAGCCTTCATTACGCGATTATCGATGAGGTGGATTCGGTACTGATCGATGAGGCCAGAACGCCTCTGATTATATCAGGTCAGAGTGGTAAATCTACGAAGCTCTATGAAGCCTGTGATATTTTGGCTAAGCAGCTTACCCGCGGTGAGGATATGGAGGAGCTGTCCAAGATGGACGCTATCATGGGCGTGGAGCGGGAGGAAACCGGAGACTTTATCGTGAATGAGAAGGATAAAGTGGTGAATCTTACAGCGCAGGGAGTTTCCAAGGTAGAGCGCTTTTTCCAGATTGATAATCTGGCTGATCCGGAAAATTTAGAAATCCAGCACAATATTATATTGGCGCTGAGAGCGCATAATTTGATGTTCCGTGATCAGGACTATGTGGTGACAGACGATCAGGTTATGATCGTGGACGAGTTTACCGGGCGTATAATGCCGGGGCGCCGTTATTCCGATGGCCTGCACCAGGCGATTGAGGCGAAAGAACATGTGAAAGTGAAGCGGGAAAGTAAAACCCTCGCCACAATCACATTTCAGAACTTTTTTAATAAATTTGAGAAGAAGGCTGGTATGACAGGTACTGCGCTCACGGAGGAGAAGGAGTTCCGTGAGATCTATGGCATGGATGTGGTATCCATTCCGACGAATAAACCGATAGCCCGCGTGGACCATCAGGATGCTGTGTATAAGACCAGAAAGGAAAAGCTGATGGCGATTCTTCATGCGGTACAGGAGGCGCACGCCAAGGGACAGCCGGTTTTGGTAGGTACCATTAATATCGATGCGTCTGAGGAGCTGAGCGCGCTCTTTAAGAAAAATGGGTTGGAGCACAAGGTATTGAACGCTAAGTTCCATGAGATGGAGGCGGAGATTGTGGCGGATGCCGGTATTCATGGCGCAGTCACAATCGCTACCAATATGGCGGGCCGTGGTACAGATATCAAACTGGATGAGGAGGCGAGAGCGGCGGGTGGCCTTATGATTATCGGTACGGAGCGTCACGAGTCCAGACGTATCGATAACCAGCTGCGCGGCCGAAGCGGACGTCAGGGAGATCCCGGGGAATCAAAGTTCTATATCTCTCTGGAAGACGATCTGATGAGATTGTTCGGTTCAGACCGGATGATCAGTATGTTCAACGCTCTCGGTATCCCGGAAGGGCAGGAAATTGAGCACAGCGCGCTGACTAAGGCTATTGAGACGGCTCAAAAAAAGATAGAGAACAACAACTTTGGCATCAGAAAGAGCCTGCTAGAGTATGATCAGGTGATGAACGAACAGAGGGAGATCATCTATGAGGAGAGAAGGCGTGTCCTCGACGGCGAGAGCATGAGAGATGCCATTTATAAGATGATCACGGACATCACGGAGAACTGTGTAGATATTTGTATTGGAGATGATTCTGATTTTGAGGAGTGGGATTATAATGAGCTGAATACCCTGCTGCTTCCCACGGTGCCCTTAAAGCCTGTGGATGCGTCGCGGGTTTTGAAGCCTAAAAAGAACAGTTTGAAACAGCAGCTGAAAGAGGAGGCCGTGAAGCTCTATGAGAGCAAGGAGGCAGAGTTCCCCGAGCCCGAGGCGATCCGCGAGATCGAGAGAGTGATTCTCTTAAAGGTGATAGACAGAAAGTGGATGGATCACATAGATGATATGGATCAGCTGCGTCAAGGTGCGGGCCTGCAGGCTTATGGACAGAAAGATCCGTTGGTGGAGTACAAGCTGAACGGCTATGAGATGTTTGATGAGATGACACAAAATATCAAAGAAGAGACGGTTCGTCTTCTCTTCCATGTGCGCATTGAGCAGAAGGTGGAGAGAGAGCAGGTGGCTAAGGTGACCGGAACCAATAAAGATGATACTGTGCAGAAAGGTCCGGTGAAACGCGCAGAGGCGAAGGTGTATCCTAACGATCCCTGCCCTTGCGGAAGCGGGAAAAAGTATAAGCAGTGCTGCGGCAAGAGATAAAGCTTCGTATAGGTGATTACCGTATTTTTATACGATAGATGATGGCAAATGAATTGTTTAAACGAATTGACAACTGTGGAGATATCTATAAAAATCTTAGGAAAGAAGGTGACGTTAGGTGGTAGAATTGGATAATATGAAATCGGAGCTTTTGACCTATGAAAGCCCCCTGGCGGAAGTGAGGGATTCACTTTAACTTAGCTGATAAGGCTAAGCGGATTGAGGAGCTTGATATGGAGATGCAGGCTCCTGACTTTTGGGATGACCCGGAGAAGTCAAACGCAAAAATGCGGGAGTCGAAGCAGCTCAAGGATGTGGTGGAGACGATGAACGGGCTGAGTGGTCAGTATGAAGATATTTTGGAGCTGATCGAGTTGGGGTATGAGGACAACGATCCCGCCATTATTCCCGATATTGAGGAGGAACTTGCTTCGTTTAAGGAGACTTTTGAAAATATCCGGATCAGAACGCTCCTCTCAGGTGAGTATGATAAATATAATGCTATTTTAAAATTAAACGCAGGCGCGGGCGGCACGGAGAGCTGCGATTGGTGCAGTATGCTCTACCGTATGTATACCCGTTGGGCGGAGCGTAAAGGTTTCACTCTGGATGTGATCGATTATTTGGACGGCGACGAGGCGGGTATCAAGTCTGTGACCTTCCAGATAAACGGCGAAAATGCTTATGGGTATTTGAAATCTGAGAAAGGTGTGCACAGGCTGGTACGAATTTCTCCGTTCAATGCTCAGGGTAAGAGGCAGACTTCTTTTGTATCGCTTGACGTAATGCCGGACATTGAGGAGGATGTGGATGTAGAGGTTAAGGATGAGGATATCCGCATCGATACCTATCGAAGCAGCGGCGCAGGCGGACAGCATATTAATAAGACCTCTTCAGCTATCCGTATTACGCATTTCCCGACAGGAATTGTGGTGACCTGTCAGAATGAGCGCAGTCAGTTTCAAAATAAGGACAAGGCAATGCAGATGTTGAAAGCGAAGCTGTATATGTTGAAGCAGGAGGAGAATGCGGAGAAGCTCTCTGGGATCCGCGGCGATGTAAAAGAGATCGGCTGGGGGAACCAGATTCGTTCTTATGTGATGCAGCCTTACACTATGGTGAAGGATCATCGGACCAATGAGGAGTCTGGTAATGTGGACGCGGTGATGGACGGTGCGATTGATCCATTTATCAATGCTTATTTAAAATGGATTAACAGTTAAAATCTATTTGTGGATTAAAACGGTATATATGTCAGGTGGGTCGATAAATTGTCTGACTTGACTGTGAGGTGTTTTTCGGGGAGACGGCAGCTGATCTCCCCGTTTTTATGTACACAGGAATCCTAATGAAACATGTCAGCAAGCTGACGTATGTCCGGCGCGGTGAGCAGGGAAGAGGAATCTTCCTTTCTCTTTAATGATAAATATCAGGGAAGAATTCTATTAAAAACTTTTGAGTATTGCTTGACTTGGTAAAGTTAGAATGATATTTTATAATATAAGAACATATGTTTTTGCAATAAAGTCCAAATATGTCCAAGAAATGCCCTGAATTATTAAAAAAATTTTTATGTGTTATGATAAATCCAGTATGGAGGTAAATAATGAGCACCGAGATTTTAACAATTTCACAAGCAGCAGAGTATTTGCAAGTATGTGATAAAACGATAAGAAGATTGATTTCGAATAAGAAACTTTCGGCTTCTAAGATAGGTGGATCATGGCGAATTAAAAAAAGTGATATAGATGATTATTTAAATGAAACAAAAAATAAATAAAGTGGAGGAAGGCATAATGGCAATTGAACAATATACAGAAAGCTTAACTTTAAAAGAAATGAAATGTACAATTGGAGAAAATCAGTTTGGCTATGTTTTTCCTCAGGGAGATGTTTCTAGTGTAGATAAAATTGAAGAGCTTCTTAAAAAGGCTGGAGGAAAACCAAAAGAGTGTGAATTGGGTGATTATACCCAAGGGGGAAATGGAAAAGCAAAGCCGGAATATATAATTACGTTTAACGATGATATACACACTATAATAGTGGTTGAGTGTAAAAATACAGCTAAAAAGCATTGTAGTGCAGGGTTGAATAAACCGAGTGGATTTGCTGTAGATGGAGTTTTGTATTATGCGAAATTTTTAAAACAAGAATATAATGTAATTGCGATTGCGGTAAGTGGAACGAATGTGGCTAATATGAAAGTGGATACATATTATTGGCAGCGGGGGCAGGAACAGTATTCATTACTAAAAAAGGCAAAAGATATCATTTTAGAGCCTAAGAATTATATTGAGTTAATCAGAGGTAATAAGCTAAAAAAAGCATACTCATTAGATGAAATTAGGAATACAGCTATTGATATGCATAATTCGTTGCGAGAAATAAAAGTTACAGAAGCACATAAGCCAATTTTTATTGCAGGAATATTAATTGCGTTGAATGATGAAGATTTTTCAAAAAGCTATTCAGTGTTAAGTTCATATAAGTTGGTAATGCAGAATATTCAAAATGCGATTGAAAATGTGCTTAAAGATAGTGATATAAAAAACAGTAGGATAAATTATATTAAGCAAGTATTCAGTACACTTCAAGACAATACAAAGTTCGCAGAAATACCACTAGGGCATTCTAAGTCTATTACATGGTACATAGAGCAATTAGAGATGAAAATTAAACCTATGATGGATTATGCAGATAGTACCGTGGATGCATTGGGAGTATTTTATCATGAGTTTATTAAGTATTCCGGTGGCGATGGAAGTGGATTAGGAATAGTTTTAACTCCGCAGCATTTAACAGAATTTATGTGTGATTTGGCTGGAGTTAATAAAAATAGTCGTGTTGTTGATATATGTTGTGGCTCAGGATCTTTCTTAGTTACAGCAATGAGTAAAATGTTTAAGGAGGCTAATCCTGAGGAAGTAGAAAATATTCGTAAAAATGGTTTATATGGAGTGGAATTTGATGATGGTCTTTATACATTGGCTATTGCCAATATGATTATTCGTAAAGATGGAAAATCTAATATCTATAAAGGAGATTGTTTTAATACCAGTATAACAAGGGAATTAAAAGAAAAAAATATAAATATCGGATTAATAAATCCACCATACTCGCAAAAAGATGTCGCCGAACTGGAATTTGTGGAACATTTATTAGAGATACTTACGGTAGGTGGAATAGGTGTAGTTGTAGTTCCTATGAGTTGTGCAATTGGTACAAAATTTAAAGATGTTAGGGAGCGTTTGATGAAAAAAAATACACTGAAAGCTGTATTTTCAATGCCGGATGATATTTTTTATCCAACGGCTACGAATGTATGTGTTATGGTATGGGAAGCACACACTCCACATGACTCACAACAAGAAACATTCTTTGGATATTGTAAAGATGATGGGTTTGTAAAACGAAAAAAATTGGGAAGAATAGATGCTTTAGGAAAGTGGAAAGAAATTGAAAAAGAATGGTTGAATCTATATAGAAATAAGGATGTAGTAGATGGGTTATCAGCAAGGCATTGCGTTGAATATGGCGATGAATGGTTATGTGAAGCATATATGCAAACGGATTATTCAAAATTATGTCAGGAAGATTTTCAACAAACAATTAATGATTATTTAGCATATTTAGTAAAGAGTGGTGTGAAAAGATGAAACTAAAAGAATTATTTGACGTTGAGATATGCAAAAATCACATACCATTATCATTTGCAAAGGATAATCCCGGCACAGTCCCGTATGTTACCACAACGGCATATAATAATGGAATTGAGTGTTATGTGGATTATCCTGCGCAATATACAGGAGGAAAAATAACTGTTAGCAAGGATGGTGACAGTGCAGATGCATTTGTTCAGTTTGTTCCTTTTTGTGGAAACGAAAAAGTTATGGTGCTAACCCCTAAAAAACGATTAACGGATAAAGAGTTATTATTTTATTCTCTTTTGATTAATAGAAATAAATATAAATTTGGATATGGCAGAAAATGTTCAGTTACTAGATTAAAAGAAATAGAATTAATGGATTTATGTGATTTACCTCATTGGTTATATAATATTGAGATTAAGCCTATAAGAACTGAAATTAACAAAAGCATGTCTGTATTCAAAGAGGAAGACTGGAAAGAATATAAATTAGGAGAATTATTTGAGTTAAAAAAAGGTAAAAGATTAACGAAAGCAGACATGTTTTTAGGGCAGATAAATTATATTGGAGCAATCAGTGAAAATAATGGAGTTCGTGAAAAAATCGATACTGAGACGACATGGGATCCAAATTGTATAACTGTTAATTATAATGGTAGTGTAGGAGAAGCCTTTTATCAAATAGAACCATTTTGGGCATCTGATGATGTAAATGTTTTGTATGCAAAAGATTTTTGGAAATTAAATCAATATATTGCGATGTTTATTATAACAGTGATAAAAGCTAATAAATATCGCTTCGGGTATGGTAGAAAATGGACTTTGGAAAAGATGAAAGATACTATGATAAAGTTACCAAATAAAAAAGATGGAATGCCAGACTTTGAATATATGGAAAGGTATATAAAGACATTACCCTATAGTGACAGAATATAATTTTGATGTTGAATAGTGGATAATTATAGGATAGATACTTTATCAATTGCAATTAAGTGAGTTTTACTTGGCGAGGAGAATATCAATATGGATGAATTAAGATTAGATTTGAGTAATTGTTATGGAAATCAAAAAATGAATACATCTATAGATTACTCGTAAACGGTAGATAGTGCGTAC
>DLAA01000123.1:0-16510 GCA_002493835.1 Lachnospiraceae bacterium UBA7060
CTTAACCGCTTGACCATGGAGCCCAACGAAAGGCTTTAAACAGCCTTAACGTATGCTATAATATCACATCCCAGGTCATTTGACAAGGGCAAAAAGGGTAAAAAGGGTAAATCAAAGAAATTTGTGCACCGTTCCCTAACGCTCTTATCTGTTTTCCTTCAATGCCTTCTCCTGAAGCTGATCAAACTGCGCCATACATTCATCCACCGTGGCTCCGCCTAACAAATCTCTCACGATCAGACATGTATTTCCCCACTGCTCCACATCCATACCCGCATTGGAACCAAGAACATAGACATTCTCCTGAATTCTGTCATTCAAAGGCTTCAATGCAGGAACACACTCCACCTCCACGTTTTTAGACGGAGAAATGACCCGGTTAGTCTCCGCATATATTTGAAGTGCTTCATCGGAAAGCATCACCTCTATAACAGCCATAGCATCTTCCCCGTGCTCTGCATTGATACCCACTCCAAGACCTGTCATGGGCATAACAGGCATCTGCCCGCGGCTAGTGGGGAATCCGATAACCAGCATCTCAAAATCCGGTTTCCCATAGGCAGTCTCTGCATTCGCCGCGCCCCAATAGGCCATGACAATGGGTGTCTTCTGAGATAGAAAATCTGCCCCTTCCCCTTCAATCGCCTCACTCACCAAAGCTTTCTCGGCATTCACATACCCTTTATTAATCATCTCCTGTAAAAACTCAAAACCCGGCCGCATATAATCGCTGTATTTGGTCTCGCCGCTGTTTAACGCCTCTATTTCTGCTTCTGTATTTCCGCCATTATATAAATCTGCGTAGGCCTGGGCCAGAACAAACGTCTCCAGCCACCATCTGTTTGCACCCACCGGCGTCTCGATTCCATTTTCCTTAAAGATTCTGCAGCACTCCAAAAATTCTTCCGGTGTTTCCGGCAATGCAAGGCCATATTGGTCGAACATGTCTTTATTGATAAACAGGCCATAGGCTACCACCTCCTGCGGGATCCCAACCAGCTTTCCATCCACCACGTTTGCCGCCTTAACCACATCTCTCAGATTTTTTGCACAATCCAGTCCTGACAGATCCTTTAGTTTCCCTTCCTCGCCTAATGCCCGAAGAGTGTCCGGATTCAACAGATAAATATCATCCATATCGCTGCGCGCCCTATCCAGCGTCACATCGTCGTAAGTTTTATCCTGATAATCCTCTGCTGTATATGTCACATACTCTACAGTCAGGCCAAGCCTCTCTTCCGCCAGCATAACTGTTTTGTCGGCGGCGCTTCTGGCCACATTTTCCACATCTGCTTCTGTCTTTTCCATAGGGCTGAATAAATTCACAATCCGCTTATCCTCATCCTCCACGACGATCAGATTATTTCCTGATCCTCCTTTCTCTCCACACGCCGTCATGGACAAGACCGTCAGTCCGGCAATACATATGACCCCCATTTTTTTGAGATTAACACTGTTCATAAAATTCATATTCTCCTCCACATTCACTATAGCATCTGCCATTTCTAACTTATTTTACTCCCCGCTTTTTGTATACTGTCTGATCACCTGCTTCAGCAAATCGATGTCAATCGGCTTTGCCAGATGAACATCCATTCCCGCATTCAGTGCGTCCTTCTCATCTTCTGCAAAAGCGTTGGCTGTCATGGCAATAATCGGTATTTTACGCGCGTCCTCACGCGCCAGCGCCCTGATCGCCCTTGTGGCATCATAGCCATTCATAACCGGCATCTGCACATCCATCAGTATAGCGTCAAACTCACCCTCCTGCGAATTTTCAAACCGTTCTAGCGCCATCTGCCCATTTTCTACAATCTCACATCCCGCATGTTCCAAAGACAAAATTTCCTGTAAAATCTCTGCGTTGATCTCATTATCCTCCGCTGCAAGAAAATGCAATCCCTCGAGACTATCCTGATCCCCTGCCTCCATTTCCCCAGGCTCTGTCTGACCCGTCAGCATCTCCGTTATCTTTTCTTTAAAAGCTGACGCGAAAAACGGTTTTATCAGAATACCCGTATTCTCTATCCGCAAAACATCCTCTATTTCTCCGTCATCGTACTCTGCCATAAGCAGGACCGGAATCGTATCCCCCAGCTCCTCTCTAATTTCTTTCACTGCCTGGACTGCACCGGCATCTAAAAGGCTTCCTCCCAGCAAAACCGCATGGTAACCGTCCTGCATGCGATGACATTCCCGCAGTAAAGACAGCATTTCCTCCGGACTATGTGCCGCATCCACTTTAACTTCCATATCTCCCATAAGCAGTTGAATATTCTCACACGTCTCCACATCCGTATCCGCCACAAGAATATGCGAAATACCTTTTTCCACCCAAAACTGCTTATCTGCCTGCCCTTCCGGTATACGGAATTCCAAATCGACCTTGAAAAGACTGCCCTGATTCACCTCGCTGGACACTTCGATGGTACCGCCCATCAGCTCAATGATATTCTTGGTGATCGCCATTCCCAGTCCAGTACCCTGCACCTTATTTGTGGTGCTGTTTTCCGCTCTCGTAAAGGCATCGAAAATTGTCTCCAGATACTCCGGTGTCATACCATATCCATTATCCTGCACCTCGATCCTGATGTGCTCATACTGGCTGGAGCGCTGCTTAAGCCCAATGATTCGCAGCCAAATATTTCCTCCCGTCTGTGTATACTTGACTGCATTGGAAAGAAGATTAATCAAAATCTGATTAATGCGTGTCTCATCTCCCATCAGACATTCATGCTTGATCCCCGTCACTTCAAGCGAGAACTTCTGCCCTTTTTCCGCCGCCATAGGACGGATAATCGCATCTACTGAGGACATCAGGTCTTTTAACGTGAACTCTTCCACATTTAAAACCACTTTCCCGCTCTCGATTTTTGACACATCCAAAATATCGTTAATCAGGCTGAGCAAATGCTGCCCTGACGCCATAATCTTCTTTGTATATTCCCGCACCTTATCCGGATTTTCCGCATCCCTGGAAAGAAGCGTCGTAAATCCTAAAACTGCATTCATCGGCGTACGGATATCGTGAGACATATTGGAAAGAAACATCGTTTTTGAACTGCTTGCAATCTGCGCAGCATGCAGCGCTTCGGCCAGTCTTTGGTTGCTGATTTCTCTTTCTGCTTCCCGTTCTTTCCTTATCCTGATCTGTTGTCTTTGATTTAAATAATATATAAGACAGCATAGAAAAAATGCAATCAGCATAACAGCCACAACAGTGAAGATATTCTGATTGACAGACCGTCCCTCCTGTTGTATCGCTTCAATCGGCACATAACCTATCAGATAGAGAGTTCCGTTATTCACCGACCACATATAATTCAAAGACGCTTTATTTCTGACATCGTGATAAAACATGATATTCTGATTCTTTTTCAGGCACTCCTCCACCTCTTCCCGAAGACCCTCTTCCTGAATATTATTCGCCCGATAGAAATCTGTCAAATTTAAATGGCCTGCATTGCGTTCTCCCATTCCCTTTGGTTTTAAAACAAATCTCTCCGTCTCAGCGTCCATAATATAGAGCATGGCCTTCTTATTATAAAATCCCTCCGGAAGCGACTTATCAATCGAATCATAAATATATTCTACATAGAGCGATGCGATCTCCCGGCCATCTTTCACAACAGGACATTTCATGCAATATGCCCAGGTTCCCATATAATTTAAATAGGACTGGGATACCGGCAGACCATCAATTGTTCCGCCCGCAGAGAAATCCAGTTCCTCCTCTGTAAACACCTCTCCCGTGCTGGATATGCCCTCTGTTTCTCCCGACCGTATCAGAGCAGTCCTCATCATCGTCTCACTTCTCGTATATTGACGAATATACTCCTCCGGTTCCTCCATCGCGGCGATTCCTTTTGCCATAAGTTTCTGATATTCCGCTTCCTTATTCAGAATCGCCTCAATCGAATATTTGATAAGGTCCAGACTCTCATTTAAATTCTGAGTCGCCGACGCCATCATCTCTCTGGAAATTTTATGAGATACGGAAAATACAATGAAAGCCAAAAACAAAAAGACCAAAATGATAGAAACAAGCAATGAAATTCCTCTGTCAATCCTGCTTTCATTTTGTTTCTTTTTCATTTTGGTCTCCGTTCCGCCTTTAGAACTATTTCATGCGGCGCTTAATCCGCCTTCGTATTCAGCCAGCTTTATTCTTCATTATTTTTTACTCCTATTATATTCTTTTTTTTTCATAAAGTCAGCATAAAAATGCAAGAGCATATGCCAATAATACAAATTATAGATAATGTTCCACAATCTCCTGCATTTGCGCCCACTTATCCTCCATGTCTTTTACCATGGCAAACTGAGTTCGACATCGATCCAAATTATGCTCTGGGCGATGAATCTTAAAATAGTGATCTCCTTCCAGATAATCCGTCAAAAACCGCATTCCACATTCCAATGTCATCAGCTTTGCACCCATGGGCAGCATACGGATCTCCTTCTCTGTCAGCGAACCGCCGCATCCTTCAATAAATCCTTTCGTATACAGTGCAAACAGTTCCAAATCACAGGATATCTTCGACAGATCCTTCTCATCCTCCTCCCCCGTATTGGCTCCAAAGCGAATGGAATCTCCATAATCATACAGCGCGGATCCAGGCATAACGGTATCCAAGTCAATCACACAGATTCCTTTTCCCGTTTTCTTATCCAGCATGATGTTGTTGAGCTTCGTGTCATTGTGAGTGACTCGCAGAGGAATCTCCCCGGACGCCAGCATATCGCAGAGCACATAACAGTCTTTTTCCCTGTCCAGCACAAATTGTATCTCCTCCTTCACTTGTGCGGCACGGCCGGCTGAGTCTGCCTCAACTGCCTTTTTAAAGTTGTGCAGGCGGTCAATCGTATTGTGGAAATTGGGAATCGTCTCATGCAGACTCTCAGCTGGATAATCTTCCAAAAGTTTCTGGAAATGGCCAAATGCCACTGCGCTCTCATAAAAGTCCTCCGGCCGCTTCACCACGTCAAAACTGTCTGCATCTTCCACAAAACGATATACCCGCCAGAAAGTACCATCATCTTCCTTCCAGTAGGAACCGCCTTCCCGCAGCGGAATGACATTCAGCGCTTCCCGCTGTGCATCCCCTCCGTTTTCTCTGATTTTTTTCTGCAAGAATGCGGTAACACCTGTCACATTTTCCATCAGTCCCTTCGGATCTTTAAAGACCTCATGGTTCATTCTCTGCAGAATATACCTGACTGTATTCCCCGCCTCAGCTTGACAAGTGACAAGGTAAGTGTCATTGATATGACCATTCCCGTGAGGCACAACATCCTCCAGTTTTTTCTCGATATCAAATCTTTCCGCAATCCTTACTAATTCCGATTTTTCTCTACCCATTTAGGCACCTCCTAGCCTTTCACACCGCCGCCGGTTACACCTGCAATAATCTTCTCCGACAGGAACACATACAGTATAAAAGTGGGCAGAAATACAATAACCACCGCCGCAAACATTCCTGCATAGTCCCCTGTATACCGCATGGAATTAATCATTCCGTATAACCCAATGGCAACCGACTTTACTTTATCCGAATTTGCAAAAATCAACGACATAAAATATTCATTCCATACATTGATAAAATTAAAAATAGTCACGGTGATAATGCCCGGCTGCGCCATCGGCAGCATGATCTTCCAGAAAGTCTTCATGGGCGGACATCCATCGATCGCCGCCGCTTCCTCAAAGGACCTGGACAGATTACTGAAAAAAGTAAGCAGGAAAATTGTCGTATATGGCACGTTAATACCCACATACAGAAAAATCAGCACCGCTCTGTTGGCCAGGGACACATTCAGAATATTCCACCCCGCCACCAACCCAAACAGCGGAAGCACAATCATGGTTGCCGGCACACCCATGGCAGCTACAAACCCGTTCTGAATCAATTTGTTCCCCAAAAACGTGAAACGGGACAGAACATAGGCTGCCGGTGCACAGATTACTATCAAAAGTACGCAGGATATGGACGCATATACAAGAGAATTCATGAAGAACACTGATACGTTTGACGTGTTCCATGCTTTCGCATAATTTTCCAGGTGAATTCCCGTCTCGAATTTAAAGACAGCCCCTGAAAATATTTCCTTGGATGTAGAGAAGCTGGCGCCTACAACCCATCCCAAAAGAACAAAGGTAAACAATACCCACAAAGATAATATGATATAACCGGGAGCCAGACGAAATTCTTTGTGCCAGTTCACACGGTCGTGCACTTTCTTTTCTTTTGCCATCCTTACTCCCTCCTTTAAAATTCGATATCATTATCTTTGAATATCTTGTCACAGACAATAAAAATTAAAACAACGCAGATACTCAAAAGCACACCCACTGCCGCACCGATACCGGCATTTCTCTCTGTCATACTGTTCCCGGCTCCAAAGATATTCTGGTACATATAAACCACCGGCGTAATCGTCTGTGTGTTGGATACTACCATGGAGAAAAGCTGCGACCAGAGGAAGAAACCCGCGGAGCTGATACTCCACATGGTAATATTTGTCTTCGTGACACCTTTTAACAGCGGAAGTGTAATATAGCGGAACTGCTGAATTCGATTTGCTCCATCCAGAGTGGCCGCCTCATAGTATTCTGTCCCGATTCTCTCAATACCACTGGCAAAAATCAGCATATGATATCCTACCATGCCGAAGCAGTACGCAACCAGAAGCGCTATAAACAGATGGGACGGGTCCAGCCACTGAAACTTCTCCAGCCATTCCCAGTGAAGCGCTTTGCCGATACTCTTAAACAGACCAAATTTGGGGCTGAAAACATATTGCAGCCACATAGTTGCCAGCGCCACCGCACTCACCACGTTTGGCATATAGATAATTGCCCGGAACGCATTCTTAAAGCGGATACCACTTGTCAGTATCGCCGCAAACAGAAGCGCCAGACCCATCACAATGATTCCCCCAAAGAACCATATGCGGAAAATATTCCACATAGATATTCGAAACAGTTCTGTACTAAACAGCTTTATGTAATTGGCAAGTCCCGAAAATTCCCACTTGGACATCGCATCCGTCACGCCCTCGATTTTAAAGAAACTCATGAGAACCGTTCTGATAATCGGATACAGGAAGATAATGCTGAACATGACGACCGCCGGTGTAACAAATACCACAATCATAGTCTTATTCTTTTTCAACCTGGTAACCCCCTTTCCTATACCTATAAGGTGAAGCAAGGCGGCACC
Organism: Lachnospiraceae bacterium UBA7060; assembly: GCA_002493835.1. Classification (GTDB taxonomy): domain Bacteria; phylum Bacillota; class Clostridia; order Lachnospirales; family Lachnospiraceae; genus UBA3282. Next base: position 7,224 of record DLAA01000123.1, read on the forward strand.
GTCAAACACGATGCCGCCACACTCATCTCATGCCTATCCGTGTAAATTTATATTTTTTTCGGTAGGTCGTATTGCACTGCTTAGTTGCCCGCCGTCTTCAGCGCGTCCACAAATCCCTGTGCATCCAGTGAACCGCCGCAGAGCTTTGTGAAGTTCTCAATGATAATCGGTGTCATATCCGCATTTGCCTCAGCGCCTGCGCCCCAAGGATAACGTGTTGTCAGGCTGTCCATAACCGGCTTCACATTGCTGAGAAGTGCAGGCCACTCTGCGTTATTAGAGTCTGCTGGAATACCAACTGACATTTCGGAAAGAAGTGCATCCGCCTCACCCTTGGTCAGATAAGTAATGAGTTCAAACGCCTGCTCCGCCTTTGTGGATTTTGCGTTGATCGCGAATACCTGCGCACCATAGTTGGAAGCCTCTGTTCCATCTACTCCGCCTTCTACTGCAGGATAGCTGAAGCATCCCCAATTGAAATCTTCACCTGCAATGTCCTTTACTTCATTGGGAAGCCAGGAACCATTCAGATACATTGCTGCCGTACCCATTGCCAGCTCGGTATTCTGTCCTGCCGGCCACTGATTGCTCTCGATCGTCTCTGAGAAGTATCCCTTGCTTGCCAGCTCTTCATATGCCTGTGCCGTCTTCAATACCGCCGGATTATCCCAGTCACCGTTCTTCACAACTTCCTCCGTAGCAGACTCGCCGATCAGACGGCTCATATGATATCCGAACAAACTGCTGATATAAGCGTTATCGTTAGTGATAGGCGTATAGCCTGCATCCTTGATCTTCTGACAAGTATCGAGGAACTCAGTCCAGGTTGTGGGAACTGCAGTAACGCCTGCCTCCTCAAATATATCTGCATTATAGAAATAAGCAAATACGTTAGGCTGGTAAGGAATCGACTTCAAAGTTCCGCCGGCCACTTCACGGCATGCTGCCATCAATCCTGCATTAGCAGTCGACTCATAGTCATTGGCTTTTGCCAGCTCTTCCAGATCCAGAAGATAGCTGCCCCAAGTTGTATTTACACGGTCGATATCTTCATCAAAAAGGTCGATATTGGTTCCCGCGTCAAGTGCAGGCTGTAATCCCTCACGAATACCGGTACGGCCCTTAAACTGCACATCCACCGCAATACCTGTCTCCGCAGTAAACTTCTCAATGGACTGTGATATCGCCTGTGCCTGCGGTTCCGCCGCATCCCACATGGACCAGTATACCAGGCTTTCTCCTGAAGCTTCAGCTGCCGGCGCCTCTTCTGTCGCTGCCGCAGGTTCCTCAGCTGCCGGTGTTTCCTCTGTCGATGCCGCAGGCGTTTCAGCCGCCGGTGCAGAATCACCGGAGCCGCCGGAACCGCCGCAGCCTGTGAGAGCGGCTGCTACCATTGATGTACAAAGAAGCGCGCTTAAAATTTTCTTTTTCATATTATTCCCTCCCTTTGAAGTTTGAAACTTACAGGACTGTAAGAATAAGACCCGTCCTGCAGTTTGTGCTAATTGTTATCCTCAATTATAGTGATCTATTTGTGAAAAGTCTTTGTCTTATTCTTCCCCCTTTTTGCACAATAAGCCTCTATTTTGTTATATTTACACAATATAATTCCATTTCCAAGGCATTCTGTAAGTCATTTTGAACATTCTAAGCGCAACTTTCCTTGGGAAAATATACAAATGCATCTTCTACAGGTCACGTTGGGTTTTATATTTGGTACAAAAGCTGTGACAAAAATTTTTCTTTTTCACTTTTCTTTTTTGCACTTTTAATTTATAATGGTATCAAATCGGATAAATTATTTATACAATCGGTTCCTTATGGGAGGAAAAATATGAGCTACAGAAGCATACACTTAGAGGATATTCTGACAATTCATGAGGTTTATTCCATTCATTATTTTGAATATATGTGCGATTTTTCTTTTCCCGGCGAATCCCATGATTTCTGGGAATTTCTGTGCGTTGACAAAGGAGAAGTAAACGTCTTCGCAGGCAAAAAACTTCATATCCTAAAAAGGGGAGAGATCATCTTCCACAAACCCAATGAATTCCACAATGTAAAATCCAACGGTCTGATCGCACCAAATCTGGTCGTCATGTCCTTTGCCTGCAATTCTCCCGTCATGACTTTCTTCGAGGAAAAAATTTTGAAAGTGGGCGAGCCAGAACGCCTTCTTCTTGCCCAAATCATTCAGGAAGCGAAGCAAATCTTCGAAGGACGTCTGGACAACCCTTATCAAGAAGAGCTGATCAGAAGTGAAAATCCCCGCTTTGCCGGAGAGCAGTTGATACGGCTTTATCTGGAACAGCTGCTGATCCAGTTGATACGCCGATACATGATTAGTGCCACCCCGCCTTCCACAGCCAGCTCCACACTTACCAAATCCGTAAAACAGAAGGCAGACGGAACACTTTTTTTGCAGATTCAGGAATATATGGAGAAGCACATCCATGAATCGCTGACCATCGAAAACATCTGTAAAAACAACTCCGTAGGCCGCTCTCAGCTCCAAAAATTATTTCGAAGTAAGAGCGGTTACGGCGCCATAGAATTCTTTTCAAGAATGAAAATTGATCTGGCAAAACAAATGATTCGGGAAGACCAATATAACTTTACCCAGATCGCGGACAGGCTTGGATTTTCCTCCATCCATTATTTTTCAAGACAATTCAAACAAATTACCGGGATGACGCCCTCCGAGTACGCCTCATCCATCAAAGCCCTTTCTGATAACCAGGGATAGGATGCCCCTATTCCCAGAGCTTTTGCGGATATAACCCCTGATCCTTGAGAGACTGGATCGCTTTCACAACAATCGGCTTATCCTCCTTATAAGTCACGCCGTACCAACGGTCCCTGGATTTCAGCACAGTCACCTCAGCCTTGTTCTCCTGTAGCAGCTCATCTACCACAAAGGGCAGGAAATATTCGCATTTCAGGGGATTTTTCTGCAAATTTTCCGCCAGGAAACTTGCAAAACGGTCCCGGATCTCTGCCATCATACTCTCCGTAAACCCCCACATATTCATAGAAACCACCGTATCTTCCGGCAGGAAAGTCCATGTCTGACCGTCATCCTCAGTGTAAGCAGCTCCGTCCTCGCGCTTCTCAATGCGTACCCTCTCCGTAATTGCCGTCAGTTTACTGTCAGCATCCGTCTCACAGATACCCCGTGCCACATGACCGTTCTCCGTCAACGTATTTTTCAGCAGATACCCCACCATAGTGTACTGGTATTTTTCCGCGTCCTCATGAGAGGAAAGGAAATCATAAATCATCTGGAAAGCCTGCTGCCCATAGTAATCATCCGCATTTATCACCGCAAAGGGGCCATCAATCACAGACAGACATGACAGAACTGCATGCGCTGTCCCCCAAGGCTTCACTCTGCCATCCGGCACAGAATAACCTTCTGGGAGATTCGTGATATCCTGATATACATATTCTACCTTGATCCGCTTCTCCAAACGATTTCCTATTTTTTCTTTAAAGTCCTGTTCGATCTCCTTCTTAATGATAAATATCACTTTCTCGAACCCTGCCTTGACTGCATCATAGATGGAAAAATCCATAATAATATGCCCATATTCATCTACAGGATCAATCTGCTTAAGACCGCCGTAACGGCTCCCCATCCCCGCTGCCATGATAACTAAAACCGGTTTCTTCATAACTATATTGTTCCTCCTCCCATTCCATAAATATGTTCCACGTCGAAAATGCTCCCGCCATTTCTCCTGCTTTCAGTATACCATTTTTTTGCTATCCGGCAATGGCACGATCAGCGTCTTTTTTTATCCATAAAGACCAACTCCGCAAACCTGATCCGAAGTATCTATTCGGATGCTTCCTTAAATGCCGACAGTATACTACCCGAATAATTCCGCTGTTTTTTTCATCCGCTCCGCGATCTTTACCCCGAACGGACAGCGGCTCTCGCATGCCTTACATCCGATGCACGCGTCCGCCGCGTGTTCCAACGCATGATAATGCTCCTTTACTGTGGCCGGAACCTCCTCCTGCATCACGGCAAGATCATAATATTTGTTCACCATTGCAATATCGATCTCCTTGGGACAAGGCTTGCAATGACCGCAGTATGTACATTCACCCTTACCGAAAGTATTGCGGGGCGCTTTTGCCAAAACCGCCGCATAATTCTTTTCCGCTTCAGACGCCGTCTCATAAGCCGCCGCCTGTTCCACATGCTCCGGCGTATCATATCCGGCCAAAACAGCAGCTACTGCGGGGCGGGTCAGACAATAGTGGATGCACTGTACCGGAGTCAATGCAACACCAAAGGGAGAACGCGCCTCGTCAAACAGACGCCCTCCTGCATAGGGTTTCATAACCGTAATGCCCACGTCATTCTGCTCGCACAGCTTATAAACCTCCGCTCTTTCCGGATCAATGCCGCCAAATCCGTCCTGATATTCCTCAACAAAATAATCGTCAATATTATCTGTAGGCGGCAGAAGGTCAAAGGCCGGATTAACGCTGAACAAAATCATCTCTATCAGATCGTTCTGGGCCGCCTTCTTCGCCATCAGGGGATTATGTGTGCTCATGCCAATATGGCGAATCTTTCCACCCGCCTTCAGCTCCTTCACATACTCAATAAAAGGCCCGTTCATGGCGTTATCCCAATCGGCCTCCTGATCGATAAAATGTATCATGCCCAGATCAACATAATCCGTCTGCAGGCGTGTCAGCAGGTCCTCAAAAGCCTCTCTGCATTTTTCCACATCACGGGTTCTTTCGTACTGGCCATTCTGCCATGTGGATCCGATATGTCCCTGGATAAACCAGCGTTCCCGCCTGCCCGCCAGCGCTTTTCCGATTTTCGTACGGACATTTGGTTCTGACATCCAGCAGTCCAAAATATTGATCCCCAGCTCGTCCGCCCGGTCAATCATGGCCTTACACTCCTCGCAGCTGTGGCGTTCCAGCCACTCACCTCCAAAGCCAACCTCACTGACCATCAGTCCTGTCTTCCCAAGTCTGCGATACTGCATGTTTTCCCTCCTTTTCAGCATTTCCAAGTTAATCTGTCATAGAGCACAACTTTCTAACAGATATCCGCTGTTTGATACATGATACTCCAAAGACTTTAAAAAAGCAAATTTCCGCCTGCTGCTTAACCCGACTGCCGCCTAATTATAGAGCCATGTGGGGATGTGCAGCTGTTTCAGTTGATTTCCGTTTCATTTTAAGTCCGTGATCTCATCCAGAACAGATGTACAATGCGGGCAGCGTGTAGCGTGAATGGAAATTTTTGTTTTACAGAAAGGACACTCTTTTTCTGTTTCCTCCTTCACCTCTTCCTTTTCATACTTGCTATGAAATTTATTAATCTGACGGACCATCATGAATATGACAAAGCTGACCACCAGGAAATTAACAACCTGAGTTAAAAATGTGCCATAATTGATGGTGGCGGCATACTCACCACTGCCTAGAACAATCATCAAATTATCAAAGTTTATCTTGCCCGTAAATATACTAAGCAGCGGCATAAAAATATCGTTTACCAGAGAACCGACAATACCAGTAAAAGCGCTTCCAATAATCATACCTACGGCAAGATCAATCATATTCCCCTTCAGCGCAAAAGTTTTAAATTCATTTAAAAATTTTTTCATTTTAACCTAGTCTCCTCTTATGTGTTCTAATTAAATTAATTGCTATAAACTTAGTCATATGCCCAGCTTGAGCCACCCACATTTCAAAAAACTGAGTCAGGCGGCCCTTTCTCCTTTTTATACAGGAACTGCCTACAGCTTCGTAAAGATCTCCGTCTCCTGTTTCAAGCTCACAGCGATAGCCTGATTATCATCCATATGCTGGGCAATGCTCTCCATATCCTCCAACAGAGCTTGGGTACTGTCCGCCGCACTGCCAACGCCTTTTTCTCCCTCTTCAATCGAACGGGCAATCAAATCAATGGAACCTGCGATCTCCTCGATGGTATCCTGTAGTCCGTTCATTCGCTTCGTAAAGTCACCCACAACACTTTCAATATGGTTCGCCTTTTCCCGGTATTCGGTGCCGCCCTGCGCAAAATTCTTAAATTCCGACAAGATGGAAGTATTGATGTACGTCACAAGATCGTTGGCATTCTCCGCGAGATTGCTCACCGCCTGGATTACCATACTGTTAATACTCTGAATCCGGTTGGCCGTCGCCTGGCTCGCCGTCGCAAGCGTGCTGATCTCGGAGGCAACCACAGCAAATCCTTTGCCGGCCTCCCCTGCTCTCGCCGCCTCAATGGACGCGTTCAGAGACAGCAGATTCGTTTTGCTCGCGATATTCAAAATATCATTTGTCAAGTTATCGATCTGATTGACATTTTCACTCTCCGTGATCGCCTGCTCCAGCACTTCCAAAATCCGGCTGATTTTATCTTCCGTGGATTTCATGGTGGTATGTGCAGCATGCTCCATATGATCCGCATGTTCTTTCATTTCTTCCGTATACTGGCGGATATCCATGGTCTGCTCCACCATGGCATTCACTTCTTTCCTCACCTCGTCTGCGTTTGTATTGATGACTGCCGCACTCTGGGACATCTCCTGCATGGTTGCCGTCAGTTCCTCTGTCATTGCAGAGAGGTCTGCCACACTGCCGTTTGACGTGATGATACTGTCCCTCACCTCATTCACCACTTTCTCCATCTTGACGGAGTTCTGCGTAATAATCTGAAAGATGCTCTGCAGTTTTTCCATAAAGGAATTGATACCGCTGCCAACCTCCGCGATTTCGCGGTTGGAAAGCAGGGTGACCCTGCGTGTCAGATCCCCGTTTCTATCGTCAATATCCGATATGATTTCAACAATCTCATGCCGGGTTTTGCCGAGAGGCCGGATCACAAGCAATAAAACGCTTAATAGTGTAAAAATCAGGACAAACACACTGATCACAATAAAGACCGTACTCAAAACAAGGGCATGCTCATATCGCGTATTCTGCTCCTGCATTGCCTGCTGCGACCGCTGCTGCATGTCAGCCGTCATCTCATCGATGCTGCTCTGCATGGATGCCGCATCATCCGAGATCACTCCGTTCGCAAGCGCGTATGCTCCCTCGTTGTCACCGTCTGCGCTGTACGCCATCAGATTGGCGAGCTCCCATTTCAAGCTTTCGTAGCTCTCAAGAAGGCTGCTGTAAGCTCCCTTCTGTCCCTCTGTCAGATAAATCTGATAATCTTGCAGATACCCGTCCAGAATCTTCTCCTTCTCACGGATGTCATCCACAAGGGAAATCATCGTCTCCAGATCTGTGGATATAATATGTGACAGTCCCTTCTTGTGGATATCCTGCGTCTCCTTCTGGATCTCGGAAAGAGCGGAAATGCCTGTCATATATTCATTGGACACTCTCGACACATCCGCATTGATCGTACGCATGTTGGCAACGGAGACAATATTGGCAGCAATGCATACCGCTCCCAGGATAAACACCGGAAGCAGGAGGATCAGCTTCGTGCCAATCGTCCTCCTTCCACTCACAATGCTTTTTCTCGCTCTGCTCATCTTCATCCACCCCCTTTTTAGTTCACTGCAGAAGCGGTAATGCCTGCCACTAACGTGTCAATGATCTCCTGCGGTTCCGTTCCGGAAGGATTGCCCGCCGCCAGGTTCTCACCGAACGTCACGAAGGGATCCCAATAGCTATTCCCCACCCTCTGCAGAACTCCGTACTCGGACTGGGCGATGACCGCCTGTATCGCGGGCACTTTGCCAACCGCGTCGGATGCTGAAGCCTTGATATTAGAGGGGCCCTGATTGCGCTCCTCAAAACGCAGGACCTGATTCTGCTCATTGGTGATCCAATCTGCAAACTTAAGCGCCCAGTCCACATGCTCGCTGTACGCGTTGGCGCCCGCCATCTTATAGCCTACAAAGGAGGACATCTGTATCTGTTTGTCCGCACAGGTGAAAGTGGGAAGCTTCACTGCGCCATAATCGCTCCCCCAGGCCGCCTGTATCTCCATCGCGTTCCAGACACCGCTGACGCCGGCAATCACCGTGCCGTCCTGCACGCTGGCGATAAACTCGCTGTCCGGCTGATTCAAAAATCCGGGATGTGCAGCGATATTCAGCATGGCATTGACTATATCCACACCTTTGATCTCTCCCTCCGTAGTATTCCAATTACAGTGATTGGTCACACCGTCGTCATTAATCCCGAAATCCAGACCCGTATTCCCGAAAAAGGAATATAAATACCAGCCGGAATCCCATTCCATGGAAAATTTCTTCTCATTCTCCGCCGCCACCTCCAAAATGCGGTCCATGGTCTGCACATCTTCCTCTGAAAAATAAGTTTTGTCATAATATAAGAAGTAACCGTTGTCCGCAGTCATTGGGTAAGCATACAGCGTATCCCCGATGCTTGCCGCCGCGACAGAACCTTCTGTATTCGCCGCCCTGATCTCATCCGCATTAGGCACTTTCGCCAGCGCACCCCCCGCCGCAAGACTTGACAGCTGATCGTCCGCAAAGAAAAATACATCCGCCGCACTATGTATATCGCTAAGAACATCGCTCTTTGTCTGGGCATCCGAGGACACTGCGATCTGAAAGTCAAACTGTGCCTGCCCCCCATACTGCTGCTTAAAGCTGTCGATCATCTTGCCCAGCATCTCATGGTTTGTCTCCTCCGCCCATATGGTGAGGGAGACCACCCCGCCGTCATTCGACGGCTCCGCGCTCTGCACACTCTCCGATGCTGCCTCGGCATCCGCCGTCTGCTCCGTTTGTACCGCACCGGAACACCCTGCCGCAAAGATACTGCACAGTGCGGCAGCCGCCGCCACGGCCACACTCTTTCTCTTCATTTACCCGCCTCCTCACTGTATTATTTTTCTTCCTATGAATGTATTTTATAAAAAAAACGTTTTCTATCACAATATCATTATCTTATTGTATTATAGCATATCTGCCAACAACACTGCAATCTATAATAAATCCCTGTCTGCGGAAGTATAAAACGGAAGCCTTTACACCTTGCCTTCGATTCGCTATAATAAAGTTTATCAGTAATATCATTTATGAAAAGGCGGTGAAATGATGGTACAAGATATGACGGAAAAAGAGTTAATCACAGTAACCATTGATAATTATATGAATCTGCAGCGAATCAAAAAAGCAAATGGTGATACCGAAAACAAAGAGCTTGACTATCAGTTGAGGGGTCTTGTCGCCAAACTTTCCAGCTTTGGCGTGAATATCGAGGATTTGACCCTTTCATAAATCGAGCTTCGCTCGATTACGACCTTCGCT
>DLAA01000123.1:16860-31471 GCA_002493835.1 Lachnospiraceae bacterium UBA7060
ATTACGACCTTCGCTCGATTACGAGCTTCGCTTGATTACGAGCTTGGCTCGATTACGACCTTCGCTCGATTGCGTGCTTCATGATAAAACCCACCGGCGCAGACCGATGGGTTTTTAGATTGCAATGTTTACTCACTTTTTACACAGCACAAACGCCTCATACGCCTCCAGTGCAACTTCCTTCCCCTCATAACCTCGCTCTCTGTTTGCGATCAGGCAGGGCGCGCCCTGAAATTCTTCCGGGATTGCAAAAGCTGTCTCATGATCACAGAAGCTGCACACCACTAGCAGTTTCGTCTCCTCAAACGTCCTCGTATAGACGAAAAGCTCCTCGCTCTCCAAAAGAAGCGGCTCATATTTTCCATACACCATAACTGGATTCTGCTTGCGCAGAGCAATCAGTTTCTTATAATAATGAAACACCGAATTAGGGTCCTGCGTCTCTGCTTTGGCATTGATCTCCTTATAATTAGGATTGACGGCAATCCAAGGTGTTCCCGTTGTGAATCCAGCATTTTCAGAGTCATCCCACTGCACCGGCGTTCTGGCATTATCCCGGCTCTTGAATACGAGACATGGCCAGAATGCCTCATGGGAAAGCCGCCCTTTCGCACACCACTCCTGATAGGCGTTGATACTCTCGATATCTCGAAAATCGTCAAACGTCCGAAAAGGATAGTTGGTCATGCCCAGCTCTTCTCCCTGGTAAACATAGGGAGTGCCTTGCAGCATATGCAGGCAGGTAGCCAGCATTTTAGCAGACATTTCCCGATACTGAGGTCTGTCATCCCCGAATCGTGACACAGCTCTCGGCTGGTCGTGATTGTCCCAGAACAGGCTGTTCCAAGCCTTCCCATACAGGTCAGTCTGCCAGCGGGACAGGATTTCTTTCAAAGTCGTAAGCGGCACTTTCTCGTCAGTCCATTTCCCGTATTTCCCATCGCTTTCCACATGCTCAAACTGGAACACCATATTCAGTTCATGGGCATTCTCTCCGGCATACTGCTTCGCCAGCTCAGTGGTCACGCCGGAGGTCTCGCCCACGGTCATAATGTCATACTTGGAGAGCACTTTCTCGTTCATCTCCCGCAGATACTTGTGGACATTGGGGCCATGGACGCAGTAGGGACCGAAATCCCCATACAAGCCGTGCACTTCCCCGTCCGGCATATCAGCCGTCTTGGAGATCATGCTGATCACATCCATGCGGAAACCGTCGATACCCTTGTCGCACCACCATCTCATCATAGAGAAAACTTCCTCCCGCACCTTCGGATTATCCCAATTCAAGTCAGGCTGTTTGGGCGAAAAAAGATGCAGGTAGTACATATCCGTCTTGTCATCGTACTGCCAGGCAGAGCCGCCGAAACAAGCGCCCCAGTTATTGGGCGGGTTGAGCCCGTCTTTTCCCTCGCGCCAGATATAATAGTCCCGGTACTCGTTGTCTTTCGACTTACGGCTCTCCATAAACCATCTGTGTTCGTCGGAGGTATGGTTCACCACCAAATCCATGACAATGCGGATCCCCCGCTCATGAGCGCCCGCAAGGAGCGCATCGAAATCTTCCATGGTGCCAAACTCATCCATAATCGCCTGATAATCGCTGATATCATAACCATTGTCGTCATTGGGGGATTTGTATACCGGGGAGAGCCAGATCACATCAATCCCCAGATATTTCAGATAATCCAGCCTGCTGATAATACCCTGCAGATCTCCTATGCCGTCCCCGTTGCTGTCCATAAAACTGCGGGGATAAATCTGATAAATAACTGCTTCCTTCCACCATGCCTTATTCATATTTTCCTCCATACTAAAAGTTCTTCTCACGCATCTCCAAAACCAACACCTGATACCCATGCAGACGAATTCTATGAGCCGTCTCATCCTCCACTGCGATATCTGCATAATTGTTCAACAATACGCTCCGATAAGATGCCGGGAGCACAATCTCCTGCTCCTGTCTCTGATAATTGCCCACCACAAGCAGGGTCTTATCCCCTTTTCTATAGTATGCCATCAAATTGTGTGTTTCTTCCCACACCGGTTCCAGAGATCCGTACACGATAGTCTCTTTGTAGGCTTGGTCCTTTCGGAGCGCAATCAGCTTTTTGTAAAAATGCAGTACAGAATTTTCATCTGCAAGCTCCGCCTCCACATTGATATCCGTATAATTCGGATTAACCTTGAGCCAGGGCGTTCCTGCAGTAAACCCAGCATTCTCCTCATCCGACCACTGCATCGGTGTGCGGGCGTTATCCCTGCTGAACCGGGCGATGGCATCTAACGCCTCCTTGGCAGAAAGCCCGGCATCCAGAGCCACCCTATATTCATCCCTGGCAGAAATGTCGTCCACCTCATCGATAGAAGAAATAGGCACGTTTTCCATCCCCAGCTCCTGTCCCTGGTAGATAAAGGGCAGACCCCGCAGCAGAAAATTCAGCGCTGCGAGCATTTTCTTGCTCTCCAGGCAGCAATCCCCCTCTGGTATATAACGGCTGACTCCTCTGGGTTCGTCGTGGTTTTCGATAATATTGGACAAAAATCCAGTATCTTTCACCTTCCTCTGGGACTCAAAGCAGCACTTTTTATAATCATCCGGCGTGATGGGCTTCGCGTCATACCACCCCTTCTGGCTGCTGCCAAATATGGTTTCATTGAAATCAAACATGCTGGAAAAATAACCATTTTCCCCGATAAAATCCGGTATCTCCTCCGGCTTCTCATTGAACACCTCCCCGACAGAAAAGGCGTCGTATTTTTTGAAAGTGCGGTCGCGCATCTCCCCCAGAAACTCACCGATCCCCTCCGCCTCCTGAAGCATGCCAAAAACACTGCTGAGTCCATCTTCTCTGTCAGGCTCATAATCATGAAAAATTTTCGGTTTTTTGATATTGATAATGGCATCGATGCGAAAACCACCCAGCCCCTTATCCAGCCACCAGTTGATGTTTTTGTACACTTCCTCACGAACCTCTGGATTTTCCCAGTTCAGATCCGGCTGTTTTTTATGAAACACATGGAGATACTGCTTGTCAGTGCCCGGCAGATCCTCCCACACAGGGCCGCCGAAATAGGAACGCCAATTGGTGGGCAGTTCTCCTTCTTTCTTATCTCTCAGATAGAAAAACCGGCCATATTTACCTTCTGGGTCTTCGCAGGCCTTTCGGAACCACTCATGCTCATCAGAGCAATGGTTCACCACTAAATCCATCAGTATGTACATACCTCTCTTTTTTGCCTCGGCAATCAGCCGGTCCATATCCTCCATGGTGCCGAACCGGGGATCAATGCTGTAGTAATCCGAGATATCGTAACCCTGATCTGCCAGGGGAGATTTATAACAGGGAGACAGCCAGACGATATCCACACCCAGATCGTGCAGATAGTCCAGCTTGCTGATAATACCCGGAATATCGCCGATACCGTCCCCGTTGGAATCATAAAAGCTCTTTGGATAAATCTGATATGCCACTTTGTCATGCCACCATTTTTTAATCATACCGTACCTCCTTGTCACTTACGCTCCCTTATCTTCACAAACTAGCGCTTACAGTGCCTCGTGTTCGATTTCACAAGACGTTTACCCTTTGGCAGTGAATTTGATTTTGCTTTTCATAAATTTTATTTGTTGTAATTACATTATAATGACACAAAAGCAAAATATCTTACGGTTATATGATTAAAAACTATATTATTTTGACTTTTTTAACTTGTTTTCTATACTGTAGAGGCGTCATGCCGGAATATTTGCTAAACTCCCGCAGAAAGTTACCCAGATTGTTACAGCCGCACTCCATGCAGACTTCTGTGACTGGCAGATCGGTCTCCTCCAACAGCATTCTCGCCTTCTTCATCCGATAATCATTGATATATTCAATGGGCGAACTGCCGATGGCCTTTTTGAAAAGACGGCTGAAATACTGTTCATTCAAATTCACCTGTCTCGCCAAATCGGCAACATAAATCTTCTCACGATAATTCTCATGGATATAAGTCAAAGCTGTCTTGATGCTCTCCACCCGCTTATCCATGTTTTTTTCCGTGGGTGTAAAGAGGCCGCCGCCGGAGAGAGCAGCAAAGATATATAGCAAAGAAGACTTAATATATAATTGACTAGTCAAGTCATTTGTGACAAGACTGCTGTCCTCTGCAGGGAAATTTTCCTGCGCAATCTGTCCAAAAGAACGCATAATGCTCAGAAATGCCTCCTTGACTGGCACAAAAGCGGGATTTTCCGGCAGAATGCACCGTGGAAAAAGCAGTCTTCCTTTCTGAATCGGCTTAATCAGGTGAATCTGTGCCTCATCGCAGGAGTCGAAGCTCAGCATACTGGGAGAAAAGACGACCGCGTCCTCCCAGTGGCTCTCCGCCGTCTCCGTCATAATGCTGTGCAGTTCTCCGGGATTGATAAAGTAGAGACACTCCGATTCCACAAGAAAGGTTTCCATATTGATTTCCAGCTGGAACTTCCCACCGGAAAAATAAAGAATTTCCACCTCATCGTGCCAGTGGTGCTTCACGAGTCTCCCCTTCCCCTCAAAATGCGTCCGATAAATGGCACAGGGAAAGGAGCTGGTCCCATGCGTGCGGATTTCCTTTAAAAGAGAAGGCCGTGTTTCCATTAGAAAGCTCCTTTTTACAAGAATATTATTTTATTTTCCGGCTGCTTCCCTCAGAAGTTCCCCATGCACCCTCCCGTTTGTGGCCACAACGCTTCCTCTTTTTAAAAGATCCAAAGGCCCTCCTGCGAAATCTGTCACCTGCCCGCCGGCCTCAGTGACCAGAAGCATACCCGCTGCAAAATCCCATGGGCTCAGCCGCGGTTCAAAAAATCCACCGGTACGGCCACAGGCCACATAAGCCAAATCCAGCGCCGCCGATCCGGTTCTCCGGATATCTTGACTTTTATCGAAAACGCGCTTGATACGCTGAAAATTTTCTTCTGCCAGCTCCCTGTCGTAGGGCGATGTGCCAATAGCAATAATAGTCTCCCTAAGCGTACCGGCATCCGAGACATGGATAGGCTCTCCATTTAAAAAACTGCCTTCTCCCTTTTTCGCATAGTAGACATCTTCCCTGAAAGGATCATAGACAACCCCCAGCGTGATCTCTCCTTTTTCATATAATCCCAGAGACACCACACTGTGCTGAAAGTCATGAATCAGATTGGTCGTCCCATCAATGGGATCCAGAATCCAGTAAATATCCCCCGACATCTCATGCAAGCCTTCCTCCTCACCCAAAAACTGAATATCCGGAAAGCGGCGTCCCAGCTCTTCTGCCAGAAAACGCTGAATGTCTGTGTCCACCTGGGTTACATAATCCGCCGGCCCCTTTACCTTGATATGGCCTGCACGTTCCCTGTTATCCACAAGCGGTTTCGTTCTCTTTATCAGATCGATAATCTCCCGTATTTCCATTTTTTCCTGTCCCTTTCTGTCTATCCTCCTGCCAGCTGGCAAAAAACTTTTTCTCTTATAAAAGAATAGCATACTTTCCACTGAAAGTCTCATTTTTCTCCAATATCATTCACCGGTTCCTGAAGGCCCTCTATCGTAATCCCCTGCTTTTTCGCATAATCCCAGAGCGCTGCATGGATGGCCTCCTCCGCCAGAAGGGAACAGTGCACCTTCACCGGCGGCAGGCCGTCCAGCGCTTCCATGACAGCCTTGTTGGTCACTTGCAGTGCCTCCTCCACCGTCTTTCCCTTTACCAGCTCCGTCGCCATGCTGCTTGTGGCCACAGCGGCGCCGCAGCCAAAAGTCTTAAACTTCACATCCCGTATCACGCCGTTCTCATCGACATCCAGATACATGCGCATGATATCCCCGCACTTGGCGTTTCCGACTGTACCGACACCGCTGGGGTTCTCAATCTCCCCCATATTCCGGGGATTGCTGAAATGATCCATCACCTTTTCACTATACATAGTCCCAAATCCTTTCTATTCATTTATAGCAGCGTTCACGGACTTATCCGTATGTCAGCGCACTGCTATTGGCTGCGTGCAAAATCTTCATACAGCGGCGACATGTCCCGCAACCGCTTCACAATCTCCTTAAGAGACTCCACCACATAGTCTAACTCCTCTCTTGTTGTCTCCTCGGACAGCGTGAGGCGAAGCGACCCATGGGCAGTCTCATGGGGAAGACCGATAGCCAAAAGCACATGGGAGGGGTCAAGCGCCCCGGAAGTGCAGGCAGAGCCGCTGGATGCGCAGATGCCCCGCTGATCCAACAGAATCAACAAAGATTCCCCCTCTATGAAGCGGAAACAGAAATGGGCATTGTTGGACAACCGCTCCTGTCTTGGACCGTTCAATCTAGTATAAGGAATCTCCGCAAGCACTCTGTCAATCAGATAGTCCCTCAATTCCGCTTCCCTCCTCATCCTCTCCTCCAAAGTTTCTCCGGTCAGGGCTGCCGCCTTTCCAAAACCAACAATTCCCGGCACATTCAGAGTCCCCGCTCTGCGGCCCCGCTCCTGGGCTCCGCCGTGAATCAACGGTCTAAGCCGCAGATTTTCCCGGCAGTAGAGAATGCCCGCACCCTTAGGACCATTCAGCTTGTGGCCGCTGGCGGAGAGCAAATCGATGTGCATTTTTTCCACATCCAGCGGCATATGGCCGTAAGCCTGCACCGCGTCTGTGTGAAAAAGCACCCCTCTCTCATGAGTGATCTCTCCGATCCGGCCAAGCGGTTCCAAAGTGCCGATCTCATTGTTCGCCGTCATGACGGAGACCAGTACAGTATCTGGACGAATCGCCTTCTCCAAAGCCTCCAGCGAAATCCGCCCCTCTCCGTCCACATCCAGATAAGTCACTTCACAGCCCTGTCTCTCCAAGTACTCGCAGGTATGCAAAACGGCATGGTGCTCAATCTTGCTGGTGATGATATGTTTTCCCTTGTCAGCGTAAGCCTCTATCGTTCCCCGGATCGCCCAGTTGTCCGACTCGCTTCCCCCGGCCGTAAAATAAATCTCATTCGGCTTCGCGCCGATTAGGGCCGCCGCACGCTCCCTGGCAATCCCCACCGCCTTCTTCGCCTCCCCCGCAAATCCATAAATGGCGGAGGGATTGGCGTAAACCTCCCGGAAGAAAGGCAGCATCTCCGAAAGCACCTCTTCCCGCACTCTGGTGGTGGCCGCATTGTCTAAATATATTTTGTGATCCATAGTTCTCCTCATTTCTGCGCTTCACACGTTTCCATTCTGTCAGGTCAGCACGTATTTTTCTATAATCCCTATAGGTTTACTATTAAATAAGAATATTATAACAGGCCTGCAAAAAACTGCAAGCCCTGATCGATATTTTTCCTGTCGCATTTTTTATCCCCAAAATAGACTCGAGCGGCTACGAAACCATAGCCGCTCAAGTCAATCCCCTTTTACACTGTGCCGCAAGGCAGGCAGTTCTATCAAATAATAGTTAGTAATCTAAGTTATAAAAACAATGTTTTGTCCCGCCATATCAGTGCGGGCAGACTTCATATGTAATCGTATTGATCTTCTCACCTTGTATCACATGTCCACATATGACGCATCTCTGTGATCTGTACTGTTTCACTTCACAACCGCCACCTGAAAGTTTTCTATGCGTTGTCGATGTCCCCGAAATATATTCATGGTTACAGTATGGCTCTACTGAATCATCCCCAGATATAGGATAGACATTGCCTGCCTCATCCGTAAATTGATTATCATAGCAAATCTCCAGTTTCTCCAATTCTTCCAACACTTCAAATTCCATTGTCTCTTCCTCGTCTGCTCCATCTAGAACAAACATATAAGTATCAACATCCAGCTTTTCTTCTATCTCGGCCTTCGATACGTTCCCCGTCATAGTCTCAGAAAACCCATCCCTATATGCAAACACCGTCATCGAATTGGCAAAAGTCAGTGCCGCTACCAGCACACCTGCCGCAAACCGATTCCATCTTTTGTTTTTCATCAAATTATCCATCCTTTCCTTTATTCTCTCAGCGTTGTCCCCGAAGCTGCTCTTCCACCGCAGCGATGCATCGTCTTTCTTCTTCTGCAGCGCCTCCTCAATCAGAAGACGCAGGTATTCCTTTACCTCCTCTCCCGACTTCCCCTGCATCACCGTCTCATCACATGAGCACTCGCAGACACGCTCAAAATCACGATATAATTTCCGGATAACAGGATTCCACCAGTGTATAATCATCGCAAATTCCAGAAGTATCATCCAGAGAACATCCAAACGTCTGATATGTACCATCTCATGGCGGATCATCAGTTCCGCCTCCCTGCTTCCCAGTTCTCTGCCGCAGGTAATAACAGGTCTGAATACGCCGATGGTTCCAGTCGGCTCTCCATCCTCGCCCTGGTACAGAGCGATCCGCCTTCTCACACCGTACTGTTTCCGGAATCCAGTGATGACTTTCCTGTGCTGGTCTGTCATCTTTCTCCCCGCATAGCTGGCCATAAAACGAATTCTGTGCATATATCTCAACAGCTGTCTACCGGTCCGACGACATGCTCCCGCAAGCCATACGATCACTATCATCATCTGAAGAATCGCATAGATATTGACATACAATCTCTGATCCGCGTGTACCGCGTAATTTGTCCATGTCAACGGTATCCTTGCCGCGTACGTCTTTCCTCTCTGCAGTACTTTCCAAAGTGCCTGCCGATACCACTGTTTCAGATATGGCAAAGGAATCAGGTAATACAGAACAGCCACCCTGGCAAGCAGATAAAACGTTCTTGCACTTACCCTATCCCACAGCCGACGCCGCAACAACAGATACATAACTGTCATCGTGCTTCCTGAAAGCGACATCACCAGTAAGTATTCCATAGTGCTCCTAGCTGTTTTCCAGAATTTTGATCAGCTCTTTCGCCTCACTTTCATTGATCTCATTTCCTTTTACAAACGCCGCCACAAAATTGCTCAGTCGTCCTTCGTACATATCATCAATTGCTGCTTTCATCCGCATGCAATTGAATTCCTCCCGACTGTAGACGGGTTTCACCTGTCTGTTCTCCCGGCTGATCAGACCCTTGTCCTCCAGCCTCGACAGAAATGTATTAAGAGTCTGCCGTTTCCATTCCTTCCCGTCCGCCTCAAACAAGGCAAGAAGCTGAGACTGCTTGATGCTGTCCTCCTGATCCCAAAGCTTCTCCAAAACTTCGCGTTCCGCTTCCGACACATCAAAGAATCTTTTCATGCTATCCTCTTTCTACCGACTATCCTCTATAGTCGATTTTATTATACTACATTTGTCGTTACATGTCAACATTTATCGAAAAAAGTAATTTATGCGGATTTACGTCCAAATTAACCCGTAATCGCATTTCCAGTATAGAGCTGATAATACTTCCCGCGCTCCTCAATCAGCTGGTCGTGGGTTCCCCGCTCTATGATCCGGCCCTGCTCCAACACCATAATACAGTCAGAATTTTTGACTGTAGAGAGCCTGTGAGCAATCACAAAAGTAGTTCTTCCACTCATCAACTTATCCATTCCGTCCTGCACGATACGCTCCGTGCGGGTATCGATGGAACTGGTCGCCTCGTCCAAAATCAATACAGGCGGATCAGCGATGGCCGCCCTAGCGATGGCAAGGAGCTGTCTCTGGCCTTGGCTTAAGTTTGCACCGTCCCCCGAGAGCACAGTATCATATCCCTCCGGCAGCCTCCTTATAAAACTGTCTGCGTTAGCCAGCTTCGCCGCCGCCCGCACTTCCTCATCGGAAGCATCCAGCTTTCCGTAACGGATATTCTCCATAACCGTCCCTGTGAAGAGATGCGTATCCTGCAGTACAATCCCAAGTGAACGGCGCAGATCCGCTTTCTTAATTTTATTGACATTGATGCCGTCGTAACGGATCTTGCCATCTTGTATATCATAGAAGCGGTTAATCAAATTGGTGATTGTAGTTTTGCCTGCTCCGGTGGAACCGACGAAAGCAATCTTCTGTCCCGGCTCCGCGTAAAGCTTTACATCGTGAAGCACCATCTTGTTATCATTGTAACCAAAATCTACTCCGTCAAAAACCACATCTCCCTTAAGTTCCACATAGTCCACAGAGTGATCCGCCTGATGCTCATGGCGCCACGCCCAGCGGCCCGTATGCTGTGGCGTCTCCACAAGAGTCCCATCTGCCTCCCGCACATTGACCAGCGTCACATAGCCGTTGTCAACCTCAGCCGCCTCATCCAGCATCTTAAAGATACGCTCCGCCCCCGCCATAGCCATAACGATGGCGTTAAACTGTTGACTCACTTGGTTAATGGGCATATTAAAGCTTCTGTTGAAGGTGAGGAAACTGGCCAGCTTTCCAAGCGTCAGTCCTGTCACCCCGGAGAGCGCCAGCGCTCCGCCCACGATGGCACAGACCACATAACTCACATTGCCGAGCTGCATGTTCACCGGCCCCACAATATTGACCAGATAATTCGCCTTATCGGCGCTCTCAAAGAGAGCCTCATTCAGCTCTTTGAAATCCTCCACATTTTTTGCCTCATGATTGAATACTTTGACCACCTTCTGCCCGTTCATCATCTCTTCGATGAAGCCGTTCACCTTCCCCAGATTAGTCTGCTGCTCCAGGAAATATTTCCCGCTCAAGCCTGCCACCTTCTTTGTCACCACCAACATGAAGGCAACCATCACCAAAGTCACCACGGTCAGCGGCACACTCAAAATTACCATGCTGATAAACACGCTCACAATCGTAATCAAACTATTAAACACCTGGGGCATGCTCTGGCTGATCATCTGCCGCAGTGTCTCCGTGTCATTGGTGTAGGTTGACATAATATCTCCATGCACATGGGTATCAAAATACTTAATTGGAAGCGTCTCCATATGGGAAAACAAATCATCCCGCACATTGCGCAGCGTCCCCTGTGTTACATTGATCATAATGCGGTTCCACGCAAAGGCAGCCGCCACGCCTATCAAATAGAAGCACGCCACTCTGGCAATCGCTCCCGCCAAGGGTGCGAAGTCGGGCACATCCTGAGTCAGCATAGGTGCGATATAATCATCAATCAACCTCTGGATAAACATGGTTCCCTGCACATTGGCCAGCACACTCACAAAGATAAGCACCGCCACCAGCACTAGATGAAGACCGTAATTTTTCATGATATACCGCATCAGGCGTTTGAACACCTTCCCCGGATTTTCTATTCTTTTTCCACCCTGCATCCTTCTTCCCGGTCCTGGCATAATATATTCCTCCCTCTTGGTCTCTCTATTTCGGAGCTTCTGTCTGTCTTACAGACAAAAACTCCCACGCGAAACTTAGCACTTTCAAGGCAGCCATGCCGCCTTTACAATACAGCCTCTGCTGTGATCCTGACTTGCCTTGTAAGTCTAGAAGTTCTTTTCGCGCTGCTCATCGAAATCCCCGCCGCCGTTTGTCTGCGACTCATAAACCTCTCTGTAGATCTCATTGTCCCGCAGCAGTTCTTCGTGTGTGCCAAAGCCGTCTACCCGGCCGTCGTCCATGACAATGATGCGGTCCGCATTCATTACGCTTGCCACCCTCTGAGCGATGATCAGCTTCGTGGTCTCAGGGATCTCCTCTGCGAAGGCTTTCCGAATCTTCGCATCTGTGGCTGTATCCACCGCGCTGGTGGAATCATCCAGAATCAGCACCTTCGGCTTCTTAAGGAGAGCTCTCGCGATGGTAAGGCGCTGCCTCTGCCCGCCAGACACGTTGGTTCCGCCCTGCTCTATGTAAGTATGATACCCCTCAGGCATCTTTTCTATGAACTCATCTGCACAGGCCAGCCTGCACACCCGCCTGCACTCCTCTTCTGTTGCATTGGCATCGCCCCAACGCAGATTCTCAAGGATCGTGCCCGAGAAAAGTACATTCTTCTGCAGTACTACCGCTACTTGATTTCTTAACGTCTCAATATCATACTCCCGCACATCTCGGCCGCCCACCAGAACCGCTCCCTCTGAAACATCGTAGAGACGGCTGATCAGATTGACCAGACTAGTCTTTGCACTGCCGGTGCCGCCGATGATGCCAATGGTTTCCCCTGCGTGAATCTTCAGATTGATATCATGCAAAACCGCCTCGCTGCTCTCCTTGTTATAGGAAAAGCGTACGTGCTGAAATTCGATCTCCCCGTTCGGCACCTTGTAAACCGGGTCAGCCGGATTGGTCAAATCGCTCTTTTCACCCAGTACCTCGCAGATACGCTCCGCGCTGGCGATACTCATGCTCATCATGACAAAGATCATGGCTACCATCATCAGACTCATCAAGATATTCATGCAGTAAGTCAACAGACTCATCAATTCACCCGTGGTCAGGGTGTTTTGAACGATCTGCTTCGCACCCAGCCAGCTGATCAGCAGAATACAGCCATAGACGGTAAACTGCATGACTGGCATGTTCAAGACCACGTGCTTTTCAGCTTTCAGAAAAATATCATAAATTCCTTGACTGGCCTTTTTAAATTTCTTTATCTCATGCTCCTCCCTGACATAAGCTTTCACCACACGGATCGCGCTCACATTCTCCTGCACAGAAGCGTTCAGCTCATCGTATTTCGGAAATGCCTGCTCGAAATATTTCATGGCGCCTCTGATAATAAAAAACAAAACTACGGCAAGCAGAAGCACCGCCACCAAGTAGACTCCCGCCAATCTTGCATTGATCATAAAGGCCATAGTCATGGCACAGATCATGCTGACAGGCGCGCGGAAGCAGATCCGAAGGATCATCTGGTATGCCATCTGCATGTTCGTCACATCCGTAGTCAGTCTGGTGACCAGTCCTGCTGTGCTGAACTTGTCTAGGCTCGCGAATGAAAACGTCTGGATATTCTCAAACATGGCCTGTCTTAAGTTCTTCGCAAAACCTGTGGACGCTCTCGCTCCGTACTTACCGCCCATAACGCCGCAGAAGAGGCCGCCGACTGCCGCCGCAATCATCACTGCACCCACCGCATAGATATGCTGCATATTGCCAGCCTCCACGCCGTCGTCAATGATAGATGCCATCAGAAACGGAAGCAGCATCTCGAAGACAACCTCCAAAATCATAAACACCGGCGTCATGATCGAAACCTTCTTATACTCCTTCACCTGTGCTGCCAAGGTTTTTATCATGGTCTTATCCCTCCTTTTTTTCTTATAGATCCATGTCCGCGCGAACATGGTTTCACCGCAAAATCGCAGCCACATTGGTTCTTTTTTTGCGATGATTCTATTTTTCTACAAAGAAATTTTAATGTCAACTTCTTTACGAAGTTTTCATAAAAGTTCACAAAATTTTCATAGTAATAAAAGCCGCAATTAATTTTTAATGGAAATAGTCTCAAATAATTATTACCACTTCCTTTGATCAGAGGTAACTGTTCAGAAGGTGCTTTCGCGAGGTGTTTTTATGAGTGGAGCGCAAGTGAAAGTCACAGAAAACCCGAGGAACTCACGTGCAAAATTATGCGGCATGCCTCGTCATACCAAAAAAAGAGGGCCGCCCGCAAGGGCAGCCCCAAATCCTGGATCTATCAGTCTTTCGTTTTTTCCTTATTATTCATGATTTCAAATACCACCGCCGCTAAGAGCACTACGCCCTTAACTACTCTCTGCCAGTTGGCGTCGATACCCATGAGGCTCATGCCAAGGTTGATAACACCGATCAAAGTCGCACCAATTACCATGCCAAACACCGTACCGGAACCGCCGTAGGCGGACACACCGCCCACCACGCAGGCAGAGATGGCATCCATCTCGTAGTTGGTGCCAGCTGTCGGGGTGGCCGCAGACAGTCTCGCCATGGTCATCCAGGCACTGATTACCGTGAGCACCGACATGTTCAGATAAGCCAGGAAGAATATCCTCTTCGTATCAATACCGGAAAGCCTGGTAGCCTCCACGTTGCCGCCGATGGTATAGAAATAGCGGCCGATAGTGGTCTTTCCCGTAATAAAGTTATAAACGAGCACAATCACCGCCACCCAAATCAGATTGTTCGGGATACCTCCCGCCTGTGCCAGTTTGAAAGCAAACAGCAGGATCACCGCACAGACAAGCACACAGCGCACAATTACACTCCCCATGCTCTCCGCCTCGTAGCCTTTTTTCACCTTATCATTTCTGCCTTTTAGCTGCAGCAGCACAAACAGTATGCAGGCGATCACGCCCACCAGCATACAGGTAATATTAAATCCTGTACCGCCGAAAAGATCCGGCACACTGCCGTTAAACATCTTGATAAAACCGTCAGGCATGGGCGCAATCGTAGAACCATTCATCAGAGCAGTGCCCCAGCCTCTGAAAGCCAGATATCCTGCCAGCGTGGCAATCCAAGGTGGAATATTGATATAAGCAATCAAAAAACCTTCCACAATACCGTAGATCACGCCTGCCCCCACCATGAGAAGCATAGCCACAGGAACCGACATCCCGCTGCGCACCATCATAATGCCGCCGATGGCGCCGACAAAGCAGACGAAGGAGCCTACGGAAAGGTCGATGTTACCGCCGGTGAGCATACACATCAGCATACCTGTTGCCAGGACAAATACGTAAGCGTTCTGCGCGATCAACGCCTGGAAGCTGGAAGCCGCAAACATCTGTCCCTTAGTCATCACCGAGAAGAATATCACG
>DLAA01000179.1 GCA_002493835.1 Lachnospiraceae bacterium UBA7060
TTACGTTATCTTACCTCAACAAAGTTGGAGCCGCTGTAACCATCATCCACACGCTCGGAAACCACAATTATATCATCTTTGTCTTTCAGGAAATCCTTGATTAGATTTTTCTGGTTGGAAATGCTGTTGCTCTCCGCTTTTGCGGTGCTGGAAACATCGCCGTCCTCTTTGGAAAGCCTCACATAGATGGCGGCATGGTAGATTCTGTCTACTGTCTTACCCATATGCGTTATCCTCCTTAAAATGGTTAAGCAGGACAAACGCCAGTAAACTGATATTAGATTTGATGCTGATATGGGTGCGCCCATCCCATGGGCACCCGCCTTTTCTCAAATCAAATCTTACCACAAACCGTGACATTTTTCCACTGCTTTTTCATAAAATTTCCGTAACAAATTTCCGAAGCTCCGTAACATCACCACTGTCCGTCCCCCTCTTCCGTCATCCCATAAGGAGCAGGCCCTCAAAGGCATCCTCGAAGCCCACCCCGTTATTGGCAAACCGTATCTTGACCATCGCGGAGCCGACCTTTACAAGGTAGGGGTTCCCGACTTTCCTAAGGTACTGCCTCTTCCTTTCCTCCACTGTCTTTTCCCGGTCAATCCTGATTTTGCTTATGTCCTTTAACTCCTCTATCTTTACGTCGTCAAAATCCTGTTCCAGAAATTTCCTGTGCTCCTCCACAGTCATGCAGATACCTCCCGATCATAAAAACAAAATCCAGCCCCAACGTTGCATCCTGTCTGACACAATATATTTTCTCCTGTCTACTGGTATATCTTTTTATCCGGTGTCCCTCTGCCCTGACTGCTGATACCCCACAATCTGGTGCCGTAAAAAGGTATGTATGGCCTGCCTTTCTCTCAAATCCGTAACCTGATCTTATTTTGTCTATAAAATAAATAATTTCCCACACGCCATGCCGGATATCATGCTTCGCACTCATCCCTGCCATGGTTTTTCATTTTCTCTCCCCCGGTGTGGGCCGGAATATGCTTGGACCGCCCGGCAAGGCTGCCCCATGCCGGGGATGCCGCTCATATTTTCCCTTCTCCTGTTACGGTTCCTTGCTTTTCCTGCCATAAAGCCCTGCCACGTGCTCTTCTGCAGGCAAATATTTCCTCGCGAAGCTCTCCCTTCATCACCCTATGGATGTCCCGGATGTTTTGTGTCCTTAAAGGCATTTCCCATAGCTGGCTGCCAAGGTAAGCACTGACAGGCAGCATACCGCTGTGGGAAATACCAGCATACTGATATTCCATTCCGGCAGATAAAAACTGCCAAAACATTTGTTGTCAAGGTTCTTTGTCTGCCACTTGGCATTTATCTTCATAAGTAATTTAACTTTTATCCTTTAGTTACTGACCTGCCCGAAACCATCTAAAACAGATCATTCCGGGCAGACCCGCAACGGTCTCTCCTTTTTTTACTTTACCGCTTTCATGGTATCCGCCATATATTCCAGAACCTGCACCAAAAATACCGCCTGCGACTCTGTACTTTCCAGAAAAACTTTATGTGCCCTTGCAGCACATTCTCCTTTTACTGTCCCATCGGAATTTCTTATGGCAATATCTGCATCCAATACCTCCGTAATCCTCTGGTATATCTCAAGCCCCGGATTCCTGTCCCCGTTCTCAATCTTTTTCAGATAGGATGCGCTTATACCGGCTGCACGTGCCAATTCTCCCCTGCTCATACCTTTTGTTTCCCGCAGGCCCCTGACTGTAAGCCCTAAACCTGTCCTTTCACTTCCCATACTTATCATCATGTACCTCCTGACCGGTATGTTTATTATAGATTTACATTCATATTTTGAAAAGGTGACTGGTTGTGTCCGTTTTTTCGGAAACTGGTACATTCAGTCCTTTCAACTTTTTCTACCCTTTTTCACTTACGCAACCTGCCCATAATTATCATTATTTTTGTATTTTCGCAGCGTTTTCTCAGATTTTGTCGAACGATTTTTTGCACACTTTCTCCTTAACATGCAAAGCTGTCCTCCACAAAGCAGATTATTGTCAATAAAAAAAGCTCCTTCCTGACAAGGTCCTGTGCATCCTGAACCAGTCAAAAAGAAGCCGGGGATTCCTCCCCATGCGCGGCTTTGCTTCTTGCCGCTTTTTTATCATTTGTTATGATTCTTCCCTATCCATTTTTTTCTTTCTCAATAATATTATAAGTATCCAGCGTAGATTCCATAAGGGCAGTGAGTGCTACCCTTGTTCCACCGACATCAATCCCTATAAGATATTCAGGTATAACTTCCCATTTTCTGTATATTGATTCGTTACCTAATTCTTTACGAAAACATCTCTATTAAACAATCCGGTTGAATTTTTGGATGTTAGCCTGAATATCATTCCGAAATACCGAAGAACCTGCCACTAAAATATCTGCGCCTGCCTGCATACACTCTCCGGCATTTTCTAATGTAATTCCTCCGTCCAGTTCTAATAGAGGGCTACAATTCTTCCTTGCAAATAATTCATGGCACTCCCTGATCTTATCAATCATTTCCGGGATAAAACTCTGTCCGCCAAATCCCGGATTCACTGTCATCAGTAAAACAATATCAACATCTTTTACCACATACTCCAACATATGCAGTGAAGTCGCCGGATTAAGAGCCACTCCAGCCTTACACCCCTCTTCCTTAATCCTGCAAATGGCACGATGCAGATGCGGACATGCTTCCTGGTGGACAGTAATGCTGTCCGCTCCCGCCTCCGCCGCCATTTTTATATAATTCTCTGGATTCTGCACCATCATATGGACATCAAATATCATTTGGGTATAAGAACGAATGGAACGGATGACAGGAAACCCTATTGAGATATTAGGTACAAACACACCGTCCATCACGTCAATGTGAAGCACTTCTGCACCTGCACGTTCTATCTGCATAAGTTGATCACCTAATTTCCCAAAATCCGCTGCTAAAATTGAGGGTGCTATTTTTCCCATCTCTCCACCTTTTCATGTATACCATGCTATGAACTCTTTATACATCTTCTTTCATCTGTGCAATTCCCTTCACTGCCGAATCATATTTCATAAACTTATTCTCTTAACAACTCTTTTGCCGTCTCCATGATCTTCCCTGCCGTCAATCCATATTCTTCCAGAAGCTTATCCGCATCTCCGGATTTTCCGAATTTATCCTGCACACCAATCCGCTTTATAGGAACAGGATATTTGTCGGAAAGAACTTCACATACTGCTGAGCCAAGACCTCCATAAACAGTTGCTTCTTCCACCGTGATCACTCTGCCCGTTTTTTTTGCACATTCTACGACCATCTTTTCATCCAGCGGTTTGATTGTGTGGATATTCGCCACCTGTGCGTCAATGCCTTCCTCCGCCAACGCTCCGGCGGCTTCGATTGCCTTAGGTACCATAAGTCCTGTTGCAATGATCGTGACATCCTTTCCATCTTTGACAAGTTCACCTTTTCCAAACTCAAATACATAATCTTCCTTATGGTAAGTCGGTGACGCCACTCTTGCCATACGCAGATACATTGGTCCCTTCATTTCTGCTGCTGCGAGAACCGCTGCACGCGCTTCCACATCATCTGACGGGACAATAACGCTCATATTAGGCAGAGAACGCATAATGGCTATATCCTCAATCGCTTCATGGCTCCCACCGTCCGGTCCTACCGTGATTCCTGCATGGGTGCCTACTATCTTCACGTTAAGGTTAGGATAGCAGACTGTATTCCGTACCTGATCAAACGCACGTCCGGTAGCAAAGACCGCAAAAGTGCTTGCAAACGGTATCTTGCCACAGGTCGCGAGTCCTGCCGCAGTACCTATCATATCGGCCTCCGCAATACCCATGTTAAAAAAACGTTCCGGGCACTTCTGGCTAAATTTTAATGTTTTCGTTGCATGGGCAAGATCTGCATCCAGTACAACGACATCTTCATTTTTTTCAATAAGCTCTACTAATGCATTCCCATATGCTTCACGTGTTGCTGTATTCATTCTGCTCCTCCTAATCTGCTTCCTTTATTTGCTTTCGATAATTTAAATGGCTTTTAATTCTTCCAGTGCCCTTGCTGCCTGTTCCGCATTCGGTGCCGTTCCATGCCAGCCCACTTGATTTTCCATAAAGGAAACACCTTTTCCCTTCACTGTCTTACAAATGATCATATTGGGTTTCCCTATATTCCTTTTTGCCTCGTCAATGGCTGCCGAGATTGCATCACAGTCATGACCATCAATCATCTGTACATTCCAACCAAAGGAACGGAACTTTTCGTCCACCGGATTCACATTCATGACTTCCTCGTTTGTTCCATCAATCTGCAGACCGTTAAAATCTAAGAAAGCAATCACATGATCCAATTTATAATGTGCAGAAGACATTGCTGCTTCCCATACCTGCCCCTCCTGAATCTCACCATCGCCAAGAATTACATATACATAATAATCTTTGTGATTCATTCTTCCCGCAAGCGCCATACCATTTGCAATAGACAGCCCCTGTCCGAGAGAACCTGTGGACACGTCAACTCCCGGAGTCTTTTTCATATCAGGATGTCCCTGCAGAAATGAATCATTTTTACGTAAGGTCTTTAAATCTTCCCTGTTAAAATACCCCTTCTCCGCCAAAGCCGCGTATAAAGCCGGAGCCACATGACCTTTGGAAAGGACAAGCCGATCCCTGTCTTCCCACTTAGGATTCTTCGGATCAATATTCATCTTGTCAAAATACAGTGTCGCCATAATATCCGTCACTGAAAGGGAGCCACCCGGATGTCCTGAACCTGCTGCCGCCACTTCCTCAATAATATCGATCCTCATTTGTTTTGCCATCTCTTTTACATTACTCATATCGCTATTTCTGCGGTGCTTCACACCACATACTCCTTCCTACTAAGGTTAAAATTTAAGTTTTGCCGCCAAGTGGCTAATCCACCGCGCTATAAGCACTCTGTAAATGCCTTCTTCCATTCATCAGCCAGTTTTGCTAGTCTAAGATATTCTTCATAATGCTGTTGATAGCTTTTTGTTTCATCCGGAATGAAGGTTCTGATACATTTAGCTGCCATCTTTACAGAAGCCGCTTCTACATTAGGATAACTTCCGCCCGCAACCGCGGCATATATCGCCGATCCTAAAGCGCATGTCTGGTCTGCGTCAAGAATATCAACTTTCTTATTTAAGACATCCGACATCATCTGCATAATATAATCCGATTTTTTTGAAATACCTCCAACAGCAACTATGTTTTCTATTTCAATATCTGCTTTTTCAAATCCGTCAATGATTCTCTTAAGCCCACACACTGCACCAAACACCAGCGCACGATATATGTAAGGCGCTTTTGCACCCAAAGACAGATTTCCAATCATTGCTTTCTGAAAATCATCCGTATCCGGATATCTACGACCATTAAACCAGTCGAGCGCTATGGGAAAAACATCATCTGGTAATTCTGCAGCCTGTCTTTGCAAATCGACAAGTATCTGCTCTTCCATCTTTCTGTAGAATACATCGTACTCTCTTTCCCCGAAATATATTTTTGCCTGCTCAATCGGCCACATCAATACTTTTTTATACCATGCAAAAATATCTCCGAATGCTGCCTGGCCGGTTTCTATCCCTACAAAGCCCGGAAGAATGGAATCTTCAGCCTGCCCTCCAAAACTTCGGATATCCTTTCCATTCACATAATCTGCCTTGGCAACAACCATATCCACAGCAGAAGTACCCAATGTACACACCATTGTCTTTTCCCGAATTCCAGCACCTACCGCGCCCGCATGTGCGTCAAACGAACTTCCCGAAACAGCTATATTTTCCGGCAATCCCAATCTGTCAGCCCACTCTTTTGACAGTTGCCCGGCTTTTACTGTTGCCGGTCTTGGCGCATTTCCATATCGTTCTCTTACCAGTGCCAGATAAGGATCCACCGTCGCCAGAACATCTGCATCCGGGAGTCCATTCCATGTACTATGCCACAAGGCTTTATGTCCAGCCGCACATGCACTGTGATAGATTTCTTCCGGTTTCGTACTTCCGCAAAGCATACCTACCATCCAATCACAATGCTCGATCCACGTATAGGCAGCCTCTCTTATTCTTTCGTCCCGCCTGACAGTATGTAAGATTTTTGCCCAAAACCATTCAGAACAATATTTCCCCTGAAATTTGCTGTAATCAATATCACCGCCAGACATAAAAGCTTGATTCAACAGCTCCGCCTCTTCTGTCGCGGAATGATCTTTCCATAGATAAAACATAGCATTTTCACATTCCGCGAATTCTTCTGTAAGCGCCAGGGGGACACCTTCACGATTGACAGGAACCGGTGTTGATCCAGTTGTATCAACAC
Source organism: Lachnospiraceae bacterium UBA7060 (assembly GCA_002493835.1). Classification (GTDB taxonomy): domain Bacteria; phylum Bacillota; class Clostridia; order Lachnospirales; family Lachnospiraceae; genus UBA3282. Next base: position 6,349 of record DLAA01000179.1, read on the forward strand.
CAATTCCGACAATATTTTCCACCTGAGCCGGTTCAAGAGATGCCAGTGCTTCCCTCACACATTTCTCTATCGCTTCCATATAATCCAACGGGTGCTGGCGAAAAATGTTTTGTTCCGGATGCTGATAGTATCCTTTCTTCCACCGTGGATAAAATGCAACTCCATTTCCTATCACGCTCCCGGAAGCAGTGCCTACAACCACAGCCCTGACAGAATCACTTCCAAAATCTACACCAACTACATATTTCTCTTCCATAATCACTAACCCATACAAATCCTTATTTTTGCGCCGGATCGCTTCCTTAGTCCGCCCGGCAATATGCTCAATCCCTATTTTTTAAGCAATTCCAGCGGTGATCCGTAATGTCCAAAAGTATCATTTACTCCTACAACTCGGTATATCCATCTTCGTAACTTTTCTATTTCGCCGCATTCTGGCGTTTTTGTTTCATTCTGTCAGCATATACTGCCACAATGATAATAATGCCCTTCAATACAAACTGCCAGTAAGAATTTACATGCATAAGATTCAACCCGTTGGAAATAACTCCAATTATCAGAACACCGATAATCAAGCCACCCACCGTACCTGTACCGCCGAAGAATGATGTACCTCCAAGAACAGCTGCAGCAATTGCATCCGTCTCATAACCTTCACCCGTCGCTGGCTGTCCGGAGGACATACGTGCTGCCAGAACAACCCCGCAGAACCCTGCCATCGCTCCACTGATCGTCCAAACGAGAATCTTAATCTTATTGATATTAATACCCGAGAAACGTGCTGCCGTCTCATTTCCTCCGACTGCGTAAATATGACGGCCGGTTCTGGTCTTGTTCAAAAGAAAGAAGTCAAAAATCAGGAAGATCGTCATATAGACAACCGGAAGCGGAATCGGCCCCAACATTCCGGTTCCAAACGAGCTGAACGAACGGTTTGTTGTAGTCACAGGAGAACCATTTGCCAATAAATATGCCGTACCGCGGCAGATAGACTGCATTGCAAGGGTCACAACAAACGGATGAATTTCTGTGTATGTAACAACAGCGCCATTAATGAAACCGACTATCAAGCCAATCAAAATACCTGCCACAATTCCAGCCCACATGGGAAGTCCTGCATTTTCAAAAGTCATGACGCAGATAACTCCGCTTAACGCAGCCAATGCTCCGCCTGTCAGGTCAATTCCCGCCAGAATAATAGCCAACTGTACGCCAATGGCCAGATAACAATTTGTAGCGCATGTTCTAAGCAGATTCACGATATTCGTCTGCGTCAGGAAGTTGTTGCCAAATATCGTAAAAACAAGACACATACCGAACAAGGCTAACAAGATACCCCAATTTTGTTTAAAATACTCCCGAACAGGACGCATAATACGGTTATTATTCATCATTCTTCTACCCCCATAGCATATTTCAATATTAATTCCTGTGTATAATCTTCGTGTTTTAATTCTCCGGTGATACGGCCTTCGCTCATAATCATCATACGATCACTCATGTTCATAACCTCCGGCATTTCAGAGGAAATCAATATGACAGCCAGGCCACTTTTTGCCAAATCATTGATAATCGTATAAATCTCCGCTTTCGCCCCGACATCAATTCCTCTCGTCGGTTCGTCCAGAATCAGCACTTTAGGGTTGGTAGCAAGCCATTTTGCAAGCAACACTTTCTGTTGATTGCCTCCCGATAAAGTAGAACAGTTGACTCTGTTAGAAGCCGCTTTCACATGCAATGCCTTGGCACCATCTTCTACAATTTTATCCTCCATGGATGTATTCACACTCAAATGATTAATAAACCTTGAAAGAATAGGAAGCGTTATATTGAATGCGATTGTATTATTTAACAAAAGTCCTTCTGTCTTCCGGCTCTCAGGTACCAAAGCGACTCCTTTTTCCTGCATATACATAGGATTTGCTTTTTTCACTTCTTCCCCATCCAGATATACTTTGCCTGAATCCATCGGATCAAGCCCCATGATCGCTTTCATCAGCTCAGAACGTCCCGAACCTACCAGCCCGTAAAAGCCAAGTATTTCACCGCTGCGAACACGGAAACTGCAATCAACCGCCCTTTTCCCCGCATGAATATGCTTCGCCTCCAGCACAACAGCTCCCGGTTCATTGAAAGTACGCACATAATAATTCCCAAGATCACGCCCCACCATCAGTGCGATTAACTGGCTTTCCGTACACTCACCGGATTTCAGGCTTCCCATAAATTCACCATCCCGCATAATTGTGACGGAATCGCACAGTTGAAATACCTCCGCCATCTTATGGGTGATGAATATAATTCCCATGCCTTGCTTCCTCAGATCATTAACTGTCTGAAACAGAATATTTACTTCTTTCTCCGAAAGCGAAGAGGTCGGCTCATCCAAAATCAGTATTTTTGCATCCAGTGAAAAGGATTTCGCAATCTCAACCATTTGCTGCTGTCCTAAAGAAAGTCTTCCGACAAACTCATTCGGATCTACATGAAGTCCAACCCTTTCAAGGAACGGCTTTGCCGCTTCCGCCATCTTATCCTTACTAATCATCCCCATGGAATTTTTCATTTCCCGACCCAGAAAAATATTCTCGGCTATGGTAAGATACGGTTCAAGAGCAAGTTCCTGATGGATAAATGCAACACCCAGGGCCTGCGAATCATGAATAGAATGAATTTCCACCTTTTGTCCCTCAATGTAGATATCACCAGAGTCTGCCGGAAAGACCCCTCCAAGAACGTTCATCAATGTCGATTTTCCGGCACCATTTTCCCCCATAAATCCTACAACTTCTCCCGCATGAACCGTAATGGCTGCATCACTCAATGCTTTGACACCCGGAAAAGTTTTTACAATATGCTCCATACGCAAAAGTTCTTTGCTCATCGTTTCACCCCACATACATTCCGTATTATGACTACTGCCAATCGCTGACATCAAAATTCGCAATATTATCCGCCGTAATCAGCGTAACTGGAACTACAATTTCCGGCTCTACAGTCTCTCCGGCAATATAGGCAAGCGCTGTATCAACCGCATTTCTTCCAACGACGGAGGGCTGCTGCGCAGAAGATCCCGTTGCAGAGCCATCTGCCACATATCCCATAAAATCCGGATTCCCATCCACACCATAGATTACGATATCATTTCTGTTAGAAGCAGCACACGCCTGCACACATCCCAATGCAGCCATATCATTGATGCAGAAGAAACCTGCAATATCTTTGTCAGCAGTGATTGCATCCTCGGCTACAGGCAAAGTCGTCGCGGTATCGCCCGAAGTATCGGATGTTCCGAGAATCTCAAAATAATCGCCTACTGTATCCAGAAATCCCTTCTCACGCTGTACGCACGCGCTTCCGGATGGCTGATTCATTATGTAGATTTTAGACCCTTCCCCCAACCTGCTCATCATATCCTCTGCACACTGAACCCCTGCACCATAGTTATCAGAGGCAATAACAGATGCAACAAGATCTGTACGGTCAACCGCCGTATCTACATTGATAACCGGAATATTTGCATCTGCACACGCCTGAAGAGCCTCCGTACAAGCTGTACAATCCATTGGAGCCATGATAACCGCATCTACATTCTGATTAATCAAGTCATAAATGTAATTATTCATGGTTGCCTGATCGCTGTTCGCATCAACTGTCACAAGCTGTTTGTCCGGGTCCATTCCCTTTTCTACCATCTCTTCTCTAATACCGCCCATCATCGCAGTCCAGAACGGATTATTCATCGAGGTCGGAACATAAGCAAGCGTTAATCCTGATACGTCCGTGTCTGAATTGCCTGCACTTGCGGAAACCTCTGCAGCGTTATCCCCTGCAGGGCTCTCGGCAGCATTACCCGCGGCATCGTTGCCACCTGCGCCACAGCCAACCATGCTTGCTGTCATTGCAACAGCCATTGTGAGTGCCAATAATCTCTTTTTCATACTTTTTCTTTTCCTTTCTCATTTTTTGTTTTTTATCTTCCCATTAGCTTAAGAAGACAAAATTTCAGATTTGATATATCCACCTTGCCATGTTGTCATCCTTGGTTTTTTGTTTTACCGTATTTCGGATCAACCATCTCAGCAAACCACAACTTCATTTTTTGTTCATTGTTTTAATTTATATGTGTAAAATAATAATACTTGTGTTTATTTAATTTACTCTATTATTATTTACATTTTAAATATTACATGATTTTTCTTAAATAGTCAACATGTTTTTGTGATTTTTGTTAATTTATTTAACCCTTATCTTTCCTACTAGTGTTTATCGTTTTAACACTATTTGTAAAACATTGCACGAATGTAAAAGAAACTATCCCGCCGTCAGCATTTCCATAAAAAGCCGATTTTTCTCTTATAAAGGCAAAAGGGCGTACTGCATTCCACATCTATTGTGAAATGCAGTACGCCATCCAATAGGTATCACAATTCTTTTACGATTTTTAACTATGTGTGAGATTTCCCTGCATCAATGATCAAAATGTGCAGAAACTTCTTTCAAGCTTTCAATGATTGATAAATGCTGGGGACATACCCTTTCACATTGACCACATCCAATGCAGTCTTTTGCCCTGCCGAATTTTTCTGTCAAAGCGGCGTAATTAGAAAAGTTGACTGTCCAGCCTTTTTCCTCAAGATGCTCCCTCATATCCTCATTGTACAGTGAAAAATATTGGGGAATGGCAATCTTCTTTGGACAGCCCCCAGTACAGTAAGAACAGCCGGTACAGGGTATGGCAATCTGCCCGTTAATGATATCGGCTACCTTGTAGCAGAGCGACATCTCCTCCTCTGTGAGAGGTCTGAAATTTTCCATATAACCGGTGTTGTCCTCCATCTGCCCGATGTTCGACATTCCGGAGAGTACCACCATTACATGCTCAAGGGATGCTGCAAAACGGATTGCCCAGCTCGGTACAGACATATCCGCATCATAATCTTTGAACAATTTTTCAGCTTCTTCAGGAACCTGCGCCAGTGTGCCGCCCTTGACAGGTTCCATAACAATGACAGATTTGCCGTGTTTTACAGCAACCTCATAGCATGCGCGGGACTGTATCCATTCACTCTCCCAATCCAGATAGTTGATCTGCAGCTGGACAAATTCCATTTCCGGATGTTTCGTAAGTATCTCATCCAGCAGTTTTGCCGAATCGTGGTAAGAAAACCCGGCATGCTTCACAAGACTCTGTGCTTTCTTTTCCAAGAGCCAGTTAAAACAGTCAAATTTTTCATATTTCGGCAGCATGGAACTCTCGATGCCGTGCAGCAGATAATAATCAAAATATCCCGCACCGGTTTTCTCAAGCTGTGAGTTGAATACTTTATCCCTATCCTCCAGGGAATCGAAAAAGGCAGCGTGGAGTTTTGTCGCAAGCGTAAAGCTGTCCCTTGGATAACGGTCAACCAACACAGTCTTTGCCACGCCTTCACTGGCAGAACCATTATACATCAAAGCAGTATCGAAATAGGTAAAGCCTTTTTCCATAAACAGATCCACCATCTTTTTGACCTGTTCAATATCTACATCAGCGGCATTCGTTTTGTCCAGTAACGGCATTCTCATTAAACCAAAACCAAGTTTTTTCAAGTTGTTTTTCCTCCTCGTTATGAATCTTTTTTATTCCAATGTCTTTGTAATCCAAAAATATACATCAACCCCCCATGTATCGTCAAGATTTGATTCATAGGCTTCCTCCACAGCCTCTGTCAGTCCTTCCACATCCGTATAGTACCCCACAGGAGTTGCCGTAATATCTGCCCCTTCCATATCCTTGAAGTAAAAACGGAGCTGTCCGCCGCTAAAAAGATAAAGATCGCCGGCTTTTACATCCGCGATTTCCTGCTCGTCATCCCTTGTATAGTTTCCGCGGACGCTCTGTGCCACAAACCCTTCCTCCTCATCATAGGTATAAGTAGGAAACAGCAATGCACTGCCGGAAAGATAATCCAGCATTGTCATAGCAGCATCGTTGTTATACATGTTTACATTCCACTCTTTTGTACCATCACGGCCGATGCGTACCGATATGGCATTTTCCAAAACTTCTCCGCTGTCATCTGCATTTCCAGTATTGGATTCTTCAGAAGAACTGCTGTCCGAGTCCGTATCCCTAGAAAGATTACCGTCCGGAGTCACATCCTCAGAGGACTGCCCCGGATTTATCACCTCTGCCGGAGGCTCTCCCGGATCTTTCGTCCTGCCGCTGCATCCGGAAAGCAATGCCACATTACACACCAGCAATAAAGCCAAAAACCACATCGTCATTTTTTTCATTACTAAAAATCTCCTTTCGCTTAAACATCATTTTCATGGATCAGATTTATTATGCTTACCTGCTTTAGCTTCGCAGAAAAAGCCCATGCAAAAAAGAAAAACATCGCCGGCAGACCAAGCAGCGGGAGGATAATCCCAAGAATACTGAATCCCGAATGGAACTGCCCTATCCCAAAATTCTTAAAGATCATGCCAACTGCCCCATCTGCCACAAAAGCAGCGGCCAAGAGCCCAACAACCGTGCCTGCAACAGAAACGATCAAAAAGCGGAATGCAAAGGAGCGCCTGAGTTTCTTTGTGGATAGTCCCATACTCTTATAGACAGCCATCGTACCGGCCTCATAAGCCAGAAGTTTCCCTGTGGAAAGGGCTACGGAGACCAGGATAAAAACTGCCGCTACCACATAGATGACTCCAATCAGGCCGTGCATCATGGCAACGATGCCATTAAGACCTGACCAGCTATTGGTATGCACGTCGATTCCACGATAATGTTCCTGCAGATAATTCATCGCATAATCCCGTACCGTACCATCCTCCAGAACATAGTGGTAACACCAGATAAAACCGGTAATATCACCGATTCTGGAATATCCTTCCATGCTCATTCCGATATTGCTGCCCATGCCGTTGGCACATTGGTAAATACCGGAGACAGCATACTCCTGCGCCCGTCCGTTTGCCGCCACAAGAACCGTATCCCCAATGCCAAGCTCCAGCCCATTTGCAACAGTCTCCGTGATCAGGATGCCCTCTCCGTCCGGAAGTTCCCCTTCCATCAAATGAAACCATTCCGTATCATTCAGCACATTCGCCTCATATTCCTGCCCGTTTACTGTAACGCTCTCCATGGCAAGCTCATAGGTTTCCCTGATCGGGGAATACCAGTTTATCACCCGTTCAATCTCATCCATGGGAACATCCCTGTTAAAGGGCTGCACTCCCAAATCATGGTCCGCCACACTGAAGGCATTCATGAGCCCCTCGCCATTTGGTCCCAGCCAGCTTCCCATACGGCCCACCACGGACAGGAATACCGCCAGAACAAAGGAGGCAAGACACAATGCCATATAATTTCTGCGGCGGCTTTGTATCTCCCGCATGGCAATATCCCACTCCAGAAAAGCCTTCCGTAGTTTGGAAGAGACAATTTTCCCGCCCGGATTCTCCTGAAAAACCTGTACGGGAGCTGTCTTTAAGATACGCCTTGTCCGCAGCATTAAAAAGGCAGCAAACAACAGAAGAAACAGCCCAAGCAAAAGAAGCACAGGCACTATGGGCAGTCTGACAACCACCAGCATTCCGGTAGAAGATACCAGCCCCTGCGCCAGCATTCTGGCTGTCATCCCTGAACAGAAAAGCCCAGCGATAAGCCCGGCCAGCATAACGCCGCCATAGGCTGTCAGATAGGTGTCCCGGATCTGCTTCCCAGGCAATCCTATGGTTTTCAATGCCGCCATATCCTTTTTATCCTGCTCAATCAAGGATGAAAGGCTGTGACTGGTTACGATCAGGCAGACAGCCGTCAGCACCACGGAAAAAGCGATCAGGAAGCCGCACAGGATATTCTGCAAAAGAAGCATATAGCTTAAAATAGACTCCCGTCGGTAGGAAAACTCCGTATGGAGCGAAATATCCGTGTTTTCCTGTATTTCCCTGTAGAATTCCACCGCCGTAAGCGCACTGTCCTCTCTCTGAAAAACATGCACCATCGCACCGCATTTGCCAAGCACATCCGTCTCTTTCGTATTGCGGAGAATATCCAGCATATTTTCGTAGTCAGAAGCGTTAATCAGAAAACTTTTCATATCGATCATAGAGCTTCCCATAAATCCGTCGGCAAAGTATCCTGCCACGGTCAGGCTGTAGGTGCCATCTTTTCTTGACAGTTCAAACCGGATCGTATCTCCGACCGTTACATCAAAGCTTGCCTGCATCGCCGGGGAGATATAAACGGTTCCTTCCGTTATTTTTGGTGCTGCCGTCCGGATGCCGTCAGCATTCAGAAAGCGGTAATCCACCGTACCATCATAGACAAGCAGCTGTCCCTCGTTATCGGAATACCCGCCGTTTATTTCATACCCTGAAAAAACAAGCGGCTGCGCATATGCTTTCTCCACATCCGGCAGGGCCTGTATCTGCTCTGTCAGGGAACTTTCCTCACCATTTACCCAGATGGTCAGTTCCCCGAACCCAAGGCGTTCCATTTCTCCTTTCACATAATCATTCCCGCTGATATACAAAGTAAGCGAAGAAAAAATGCAGGCCGAGAGAATCCATACTAACAGAAAAATCCCGATGATACTGCCCTTTTGCCGTTTCACTGCCGCCAAAAGCAATATTTTTCTCATCTCCATACTTACCACCTGAAACCTTCCAGCCAATGACTAAGCTGGTTTTCTCTTACTTCGTCCTTGCCCTGGTATGGCGTCAGCAGCAATTCCCCTGTAACCATGCCATCCTCCAGATAAAGTATCCTGTTTCCCCTGAGGGCGGCTTCCCTGTCATGGGTCACGAGCAGCACCGTCTGCCCTTCACCGTAAGCCGCCGTCAGAAGATTTAATACTTCCACGGTGTTTGCCTTGTTTAACGCCCCTGTCGGTTCATCGGCAAAAAGCACCGCCGGCCTGCCCATGAGAGCCCTTGCCACCGCCGCCCGCTGTGCCTCTCCGCCGGACACCTGGGATGGCAGCCTTTTCGCAGCCCCGGAAAGTCCCATCCTGTCAATCAGTCCGGCTGTCCTCTCTCTGGTCTCCTGCTCTGACATGGAGGCGCAGATCAGCCCCGCCATGCGGATGTTTTCCTCTAATGTCAGGTTGCTGACCAGATGCGTCCGCTGAAAGACGAAACCAAATTCACCTGCCCGTAAACTTTCCAGTTCTTTTTCAGATGCCTTTGTGATTTCCCTCTCCCTGTAAAAAATGCTTCCTTCCGACAAACGGTCCATACCGCTCAAGGCATACAGCAGTGTGGATTTCCCCGAACCGGAAGACCCCATGATCACCGTAAAATCACCTGCATATATATCTATATCAATTCCATGCAGGACTTCCGTTTCTTCAAACCTTTTTATCATGCCGGTACCGTGTAAAATGGCTTTCTTCATGTTCTTTTGCCTCCGCCCTATTCCATATCCAGCTGAAAGGAAAAATCCCTGTCATACTTTTCCCGGTGATAATACCGAATTTCTCTCCTGCGGTCAGATAAAAATTTGTCGCTATATTCGTTTCCACACTGGCCGCCGTCCTTATCACCCTCCAAAACAGGATGACAGCAGTTATGATAGTCAGCAGAACCAATACAGCCGCTGCGAAAAGCACTTTTTTCCACCAACGCATTTTATTTTTCACCGGCATTTTCCACCTTTGCAATCATATAGTCCAGACAGGCAAGCTGCTCTCTTTCCTTTTTCAATTCCTCGCTTTTTGCCATGCGGAAACGGCAGACTAACCCATACTGTCCCCGTATGTTGCCTGTCTCCTGATAACGCTGGTATTGCTCCAACACCGCAGGATCAGCGCCTTCCTCTGTTAATCTTCGACAAATTGTCGTTTTTTCTTCCATTTCCAATCCCCTCATGTCTCTGTTGCAAAATAACAGAAAACTATGTAAAATATATTTAGATAGATACTACATATAATAAAAGGAGCATCCCCTATGATCGAAACCCGCCTGCTGCAGTATTTTCTCGCCGTTGCCGAAGAACAAAGCATTACAAAAGCCGCCGAATATCTCCACATCTCCCAGCCCACATTATCAAAACAGATGATGGATTTAGAGGAAAGTCTGGGTAAGCAGCTCCTGATCCGCGGCAGGAAAAAGGTTACCCTGACGGAAGAGGGAACTTTTTTACGGGGCCGCGCCCAGGAGATCATTTCCCTGCTGGACAAGACCGAAAGCGCTTTTCGTGAAAATGAACAGAGCATTTCCGGCGATGTTTATATTGGCTGCGGCGAACACCGCTCCACTTTTTCCATCATGCAGATCATCCGGTCGATACAGGAAGAATATCCCGATATCCAGTTCCACTTTTTCAGCAGCAATGCAGATGCCATCACGGAGCGGCTGGATAAAGGGCTTCTGGACATGGGCATTTTACTGGAACCGGAGATCAGCCCCCGCTATGATTACCAAAAACTTAAGCTGCGTGAAACGTGGGGCATCCTTATGCGCAAAGACTCTCCCCTTGCCGGTAAAAAAGAGGTCACCTTTTCAGAGCTCACTGACCTGCCGCTGATCATGCCCAGCCAGACCTCCAACCGCAACCACCTGACGACATTTTTTGCAGACGAAATGACGGAACCACACATCGTTTCCACATACAACCTGATCTATAATGCCGGACTTATGGTGGAGGCAGGGATAGGTTATGCCTTGTGCATTGACGGACTGATCAACACCACTGGTGACCATCCCCTGGTATTCCGTCCCTTGTCTCCATTAATTCAGTCAGAAGTTTACCTTTTTACTAAAAAATACCAGGTATTTTCCAAGGCTGCGAAACTGTTTTTAAACCGTTTGGAAGCAAATATCGGCAGGCTGTAAAACGAAATTCCTTACAGGCTGCTGTTTTACCATATTTCCGTGCGCCCCAGTGCACATGGAATCAGAAGTTGACACAATGTCCTTCTGTGCCAACACTTTACTGTAGTTCCAACGTAACTGCCACATCCCCGCTGCCAAGCAGTTCCTCTAATTCCTCTGCGGATTTGTCCGTAATTCTTCCGAGTCTTGTGTACGCCCAGGAATTGGAACCATAAAACACCACAATCTGGCTGCCTGAATACAGAACAATATCCCCTGCCTGTGTTGTCGTCTGTTCATCCTCCCTCGGCAGGCTTGTTCCCAAAGAACCAACCTGTTCAAAACCCCCGTACATGGACATCTGTATGGACAGTGGCTGCTCACCGAGAAGTTCCGTAAGTGCCCTGGCAGACTCATTATCTTCCCATGCTACAGTGACAGTCTCATCACCAATCTTCATCAATATGTTCATTTCTTCTGACTCCAATCCACTTCCTTCCACAGGTTCATTTTGAACCTGTGGGTCATTCTGAACCTGCTGTTCACTTTGTATCTGTCTCTGCTCTTCCTGCTCTGTGGACAGCACATTGTTTTCTTCAGCACTATTTTGTGTTTCATCTGACTGCCCTTCCGGTTCGGCTCCCTCAGAAAACCTATCTGATTCCATATTAGGAAAATCCTGCGGCGGCTCCTCCATTGGTACAGAATTGCCGCATCCGGTCAAAACACCTATCAAACATATAGTGATAACCATAAAACTGACTTTTTTCATATGCTGCCTCTTTTCGTATTATTTCATAACCCCCTGAATGATCATTACAATGCCAAATCCCGTCATAAGGCAGCCTAAGATGCAATTCAGCCACCGGTAGATTTTCCCTGTTATCCTGTCCCGGAAATGTGCCGTAATACCGCTGAGAATCAGCCACCAGCAAAGTGTTCCCATTAAAATCCCAACAATAAGGACTGCTCCTTGTTTTACGCTGAGTCCTCCATGGATACCAAAAGCTGCAAACGCCGCCATAAAAGAAAACACAGTAACCGGGTTTACGAACGCTGTTGTAAATGCGGACAGGAAACAAAATGCCAGCGTCCCTTTTGATTCATTCTGTACCATTACCTGCTCCTTTTTACGGAGAATACCAAACCCCAAAAGCAGTATCAGTATTCCTCCTGTCACCTGCAGCATGGTCTGCCTGGCTGATAAAAAATCCGAAACTACCGTAATGCCAAATACACCCACACAGGAGTAAATCAGATCTGCCGCCGAAGAACCCATTCCTGTCAGAAACCCGGCTGCAAATCCCTTTTCCAGTGTCCTCCCGATTGTCAGTGCACCAATGGCTCCGGCAGGCACCCCGAATATAAGACCAATCAGCAGGCCCTTCCAAAAGTATTCTATTATCATGTGTCTCCTTTTTGCATACCGCCCAGAACGCCATCCAGATACTCGATACAGGACTGGTCTTTGTGAATCCCGTCAAGCAGTGTTTCCCTCTGTGCCTGCAGCAGCAAAAGCCCTTCTTTCTTCTGTCCCTGCTTTAAGCAGGTCAGGACACCCGCAACCATCTCTTCCTTACAGCCGGCATCTGCCATGTTTTGAATCATCTCTTCCTCCGTCTGATAACCGCATAACATCTTTACACCTCCTGGTCCTAACGTGGCACCTGAATCCCTCAGGCAATGTCCTTTTCCCTTTCAGCAGTTCTGTCTGCTTCTTTTTTCGGCTTTGCCCGGAGTATGATCTCTCCCGTACATTCCATTACGGCATCGCCACGTATCATCTCTCCCACACTGTCCGCAATGATACGACCGGATCTAGGATTTTTCACGGAAAGGATATGGCCTTTCACATCCGCTTCCACATCCGAGTATTCAAAGGACAGATCCGTATCCTCCATGGTGCAGTTTACCAGCTTCAGATTCTTGCAGTAGCACAGGGGCTGTGTCCCGATAATTTTACAGTTGATCAGCGTCAGGTTCTCAGAAAACCACCCCAGATACTCACCCTTCACGATGCTGTCCCTCACAGTGACATTTTTGCTGTGCCAAAAGGCATCCTTCGTGTCCAGCTCGCAGTCATCTATCTCCAGATTTTCCATATACTGAAAAGAGTATTTCCCTTTCATCTTTACACTGCGCAGTTTCACATCCCGGCTGTCCATAAATAAATACTCCGATACGATATCCGTATCAATCAACGTAATATCCTGAGACTTCCAGCCAAACTCCTGGGATTCTACATGACAACGCTCCAGACGGATATGCGCACACTCCCGCACTGCCTTGATTCCTCCCAAAACGCTATCTGTGATGTCACCATTTTCCGCATACCAGATTGCAGCGCGGGTCTTGTCATCCATAGAAGATTCTGCCATGGTAAATCCTTTTACATGCCACAGGGGATAGCGAAGGGAGAAACGGCAGTTCTTAAGTGCCACATCCCCAGATTCCTTCAGCGCGGATTCCCCGTCCGCCGGTCCTGCAAATATGCAGTCTGTCACATCCGCATTCTGTAAATGGTACAGCGCCCTCTCCTCATCAAATTGCTTTCCGATAATAATTGTCCTTGTCATTTTCCTTTTCCTCCATCCATTTTATAATCAATGATTTTTTCCTGTATGTTGATCCGGTGTGATATGCTCCACAAACCGGATTGAAAATTGGATTTCTCCCAGTTCTTTGTCTGCCAACAGTTTCCTTACCTGTCTGCGTATTTCTTCCGTCACTTGCACCCGCTCTGCCGATTCCTCTGTCTCTGCCAGCATTTCAAAGGAAGTTTTGGAAGTCTGGCAAAACTGATAGTCCCGCAATCCTTCCACACAAAACCCTTCCATGGAAAGAGGGTGCAGGCACTCCTTACTGCCGTCCGGCTTTTCAAACCACAGCACATCCTCATTGCGGCACAGCAGCACATCCGCCTTTGTAAAAAAGCATTCCGCATCCGCCTTTGTCTCACGTAGAACAAGTTTGTCGGAAATATGGTAACGGATCAATGGCTGTGTAAAATTGTATAGACAGGTCACGTACATTTCTCCATCAATCACTTCTATCACATTCAGATCATCAAAGAGGGTCATTCCCTCATCCGCCCGCTGTTCCACCTCCAAAGCAAGGGATTCGCTTGCACCGTAAAAATTTATCACTTCCGTGTGAAAAGCATTTTCCAGAAACTTGCGTAAGCCATTGCTTAACGGCTCTCCACAGGAAATCACCCGCCTGACATGCAGAGGTTCCTTCTCCCTGCCTGTCAATTCCGCCAAAATCTTGACGGCGGAAGGAAAACCTATGATGATATTTGGACGAAACTCACGTACCGTTTCACTCCACCTTGCCAGCGGTGTATTGATATCCAGAAATCTCTGCTCTGCACGGACACCCCTGATACCATCGCCCACTGCCATCGCTCCGCCATACCGCCCGTCTGTAGCCGCTATGTAAAGGATTCTTGGCTTCTCCGCCAGTAATTTCAAGACGGCCCCCATAGACATTCCCCAAAGAGCGCCCCGTATGATTCCGATCAGCATCTGCTCCCATGCCGCACGATCATATACAAAATACCTGGGGGTTCCGGTGCTGCCGGAGGAATGCACCACATGATATTTTCCAAGATAGATTTCCCCGTCATCTTTCGCAGTTTTATCAAACGAAAGCAGTTCCTCCTGTTTCAGACTGCGGTCTGTCACCAGCTCGTCAAAATGCTCCATAAGGATTCCTTTATCTAACACGGGAAAACGCTCAAGGGGCGTTGTTTTGATATTTTCCCGGGTAATTCCTTTCGCCTCAAATGCCTTCCTGTAGTAAGGAGAATAATCATAGGCAAACAAAAGCAATTTTTCCAGTTTCTTTTTCTGCAGCCTCCCTATCTGCTGCTTTGTCATGCCTGCATTCCTTTTCTGCCTGTAAAGATTCCACAGCAGACGGAAATAATTGACGCCTGCAGCCATGCCTTATCACCTCCTGTTTCTGTGAATGTTCTTACCATAACTAAAGTCTACATTCGTTTATATAAAATAGCAAATATCTCTATTGAATGCACTTGCATAGGATTTAGGAATGATAATCCAAAAAATCTATTCCCCTGTGATTTGAAAGAAATATGCTTCCTCATAATTTTCCCTATGGTAATAAGCCGCCGTCAAAGCAGACTGGTCAAACACAATGCTCCACTCGGTAGATTCAAACTCTCCAAAGTTATCCTTGCTCACACTGTCCAAAGCATCCCTTACTTCCGTCTGCGTCATAGATGGTTTCTCTGCAATCGTTTCTGTTAATATATCAAACCTCTCGTGGGACTGGTTCGTACCAATCCCCTGCTTTTCTCCCTCCGCCAGATAAAAATTTGTCAGAACCGGTGTCTCAACCACAATCATTTCATTGTCAATATATTCTACTGCCACGCTGTTTCCAGCCGCATCCGCAATGGCAAAATGAACCATATAGTCCATGGAGGCATGGAGGTCATACTGCCTAAGCAAATCCAATGCCTCATCTACTGTGGCCGCCTGATTAAGCAGCAGGCGGATAGCTGTTGTGGTTGTAATGTCTGTTTTACCTGTATCCTGTGAAATCGCAGCGCCATCCTGGATCATATTGACAGATACACATAAGCCTCTTTCATTCATTCCATCCAAAGGTGCGTACAGCGCTGCCATAGTCACCATTTCATCACTTAACATTTCTCCGGCTCCCTGACGGATAAAATCCAGATTCACTGTGGAAACCGAGGCGTAACCGTCCTGCGGATAAGATGTGACAACAAGCGCATCGCAAGTGTTCCAGTCAAAGTTCCGTCCAAAAAAATAACCTCCTTCTGCATTTTGTACGGAAAGTGTACTGCATCCAAATGCCTGCGTATTCATCGTCAGTCCGCCCTGATTTCCCATAAAAATCCCACTTACCAAAAACTGTACAACCTCTCGATCTGTTTTCGCACCTCCCCCGGCAAGAAACGCAGCAAACCCATCTTCTCCTTCATACCGGACGGCAGAAAACCCCTTCTCCAGTTCTTTTATTTCTGAACTTACCTGTACTGTTACAATGCTATCCTCCAAAACCTCTGTCCCCTTTAGAGTCTCTGTTCCCTCTGACATACTTGGCCTGCCTGAAGAACGACTCTCATTCGCATCTGAAGTATGCCCTCCACATCCTACAAGACTTATCAATAATGTAAATGTAATTGCGATAGCCTCCAATTTTTTCATTACAGTTTTCCTCCTTCCATCCGCCCATAACCTTTCTTCCAAAGCCACATTGCCAGTGGTATTCCTAAAAACTCTGCAAGAATAAAACCAATCCATAATAGGTTCAGATTTCCAAACCTGCTAAATATTCCTGCAAAAATGAGTGGCAGAACGGCCTGTCTTGCCATTGTCAGAATCATGCTGCTCATTCCCATGGATAACCCTTGCAGCCCTGCAGATATTACCAGCGCCGGGATTGCCACAAGCCACGCCAAAGCCAATATGCGGAGTGCCGGAATACCGATTTCAAGCATATAGTCCGAAGCTTCAAAAATACGCAGTACCCATGTAGGCGCGAACTCCAACACCGCAAAAAATAACAGATAAAACAGGGTTCCAAACAAAAGTGACCACCACACCGCATTGGAAACACGTTTCTTATGTGCAGCCCCATAGTTATAAGCAACAATCGGAATCAGTCCATTGGTAATCCCGTGGATTCCTACCGTTGAGACTCCGTTGATGCGTATACAGATTCCATAGACAGCCACGGCAGTAGAAGAAAAGGTAATTAAAATGGAATTCATCAAAATACCCACAAATGAGGTCAGAATCTGTACCAGAGTGGAAGGAAATCCAACCTTCAAAATGTCCGCAACACTTCTTTTGTCCGGATGAAACGTAAAGCCAAAAGGTATTTCACGGTTCCATTTCCGATTGATTACAATGCCTGCAAACATTCCTACTGTCTGACCAATGACCGTGGCAATAGCCGCACCTAATGTTTCCAGCCTTGGAATTCCAAACAGACCAAAAATAAAAATGGGATCAAGAACCAGATTCGTAACAGAAGCTGCTGACAGTGTAAACAAAAACAGACCAGAACGCCCGCTTGCAATGACGAAACGGTCAAACACCCACTGCCCCATCTGTCCCAAAGAAAACAGCATACATACTGTCAAGTATTGTATACCGTACTTTTCAATCACCTCATCCCCGCCTGACTGCCATGCAAAATAACGCTTCACAAACAGAAGGCAAAGTGCAGTGATTAAAACCCATGAACAAAGGGCAATAAAAATCGCCGCATCTGCCGCCCTGCAGACCTCCCCTGTATCTTTTCTTCCAAGGGCTTTGGAAATCACAGCGTTTAAGCCCACTGCATTTCCCAATCCCAATGCAGACACCAAAAGCTGCACAGGCGCCGCCAGGGAAAGTGCTGTCAACGCTTTTTCTGATACCTGTGATACAAA
The DNA here is from genome assembly GCA_002493835.1 of Lachnospiraceae bacterium UBA7060. Lineage (GTDB taxonomy): Bacteria > Bacillota > Clostridia > Lachnospirales > Lachnospiraceae > UBA3282. The sequence goes on from DLAA01000179.1 coordinate 23,588, forward strand.
CATGGAATCCACGAAATTATACAGAGAATTGATAAATAAACTGATCATCAGGGGAATTCCAGTAAATAGAACCAGTTTGCTCATTTTCTGTGTCCCCATAATATTTTCTTTTTTTGTTATATCTGTCATGTCGTCTCCTCCACAAAAATTTCTATTATCAATGTTCTATCAATTTTACAGATTTGTTTGTTCGTTACTGTTTTAAGTATAAAACGGGCTTATAGCGATAGCAAATACCTATATTGAATGTCATTGCATTGATTTTAAGAATGTTAATACGCTGTTTGCACATGAACATACTTGCAATCCTAGAGACTTTCACTTGTTAGGACGTGTGAGTGCAAGACGCACAAAAAAAGTGCAGACGCCAAACTGCCTGCACTTTTTTTATTAATAACGTTTTCATACACAAATAATTAATCCATTGCCTGTCGAATTCTTTCCAAGATCAAATTATCCTTATACAAGCTCTCCAATATATAATAATAGCCTCCCAGCAAAAAGGAATCTTCGTTTAAGCAAGAATAACGAATCACCATGTTTTCGCACACAGAAGGATGCACAAACTGCATGATCGACTGTCTTACCTTTTCAACAAAAGAATCCACATTGGGATAATCCGGTCCTAAAATGATACAATCCGGATTAATGATATAAACAATATTAGCTATTCCATATCCAAGCATCCAAGCCATCTTCTCTATTGCGTAAACAGCAAGCGGATCTCCTTTTTCATACGCCTCTACAATATCCATATAAGTGCTATCCTCATTTAGCATGCTGCCAGGAAATTCATACAACCTTTCCATCATATAGCGTGTTGCGCTCTCTGTCCCCGCACAATACTCAAAAGTTCCCATCGACTCGTTCCGAAACTGCTTCGCATTATAATTAATGCCCATGTGCCCTACTTCACCGGCAATTCCCAACTGTCCCTCTACAATCTTTCCATTAATAATAATACCGGCTCCAATGCCAAACCCCCTGGATCGAACAATAATCAGGCTGACATTTTTATTCTCCAGCGCCTCCTTTGCATTTCTCCACTCGGCATATGCAGAAAGCTTCGCATCATGTTTGATCATAACAGGCAGCTCAAGCACTCCCTCCAGCTCAGCGCGAATATTAATCTGGCTCAACTGCTCAAATTCAGATACCTGAAACATATCATTTCCGTCAGATTTTTTCCTTATATATGGTCCAGGAACCGCAAGACATATTCCAACGACATTCTTTTTTCCAAACTGTGTCTCCACCCCTAATGCACTTTTCTTTAACTTATCTATCACTACATGAATATCTTCATTTTTTTCAAACTGGCACCGAATATGTTTTACCTGCTCACCACTTAGCGAAAATACTCCTATCTGATAGTCTTTACGGGTAATGGCAATCGACATAATATAAATCCCATCCAACTTAAGATAAATGTTTTCGCCACGACGGCCAGAAGCCGCATCTCCATCAATGGCTATAATCTCCATCTCCAAAAACTCATTGATTATATTTGTAATTGTTGCTTTTTGAAGCCCAATTTCAGCCGCAAGTTCAGTTCTGGTCATACTTCCATATTCTAAAAGTGTTTTAAAAACTAATGTACGATTATTCTTTTGCATCTCGGTACTATTCATGCCACGATCCATAATTCTTATGATCCCTTTCATTTCACTCAATAATGATAATTCCTCGCATCTTTATAGATATAAGAAATATTCCCATGAAAACATTACCATTTATGTTTTTTTGCTTAACTCTATCTCCCTTTTCTTTCCTATATATTAAGCTTTTTCTACTAATATGTCAACTTCATTTGGGTTCATGTTCATTTAGTTAATCAGCCGCTATATCTCTACTGAATGCAATATTTACGCCACACATTTTCCAAATATTTAGTTAGTTTCGCCTGAAGCAAAGTTTGCAAAAACATTCTTAACATCATCATAGATGCTGTCTGCACTTCAGTATTTTATACTTCCCATCTACTTATGATTTGGAGCATCTCCCATTTCTGAGATATAACACTATACTACATTTCAAGAGTTTTGTTTATTTCTCTCTTTTCCATTTTTCCAATAAACTGCTTCTCCCACGTCTCGACATAGTTTTTCTATTCCGAACACGAACTATATAACTCACATTTTGTTCTCGCACCTTTCTTTCTCCATCCGAAAGCACTACAGTGTCATCACTTATTCCAGTTTTATCAATGACAACATCCGGAGCAACAGATTAGCCAGCTACTCTGACAAGATACCCTTATGTACGTTTTCTTCCACTCCTTTCACTCTCTCCCCATTAATAAGGGTAATATTATGTTGTTAAATACGCATTCTTCCGCAAAGATATACTGTCTATCTAAATATGTTCGTATATATCTCTGACATGGAAATGATAGTTTTATCTTTCACTAAATATCCATTCATCTCACCATGTCGCTCCGTTCCCACTATCCGCAATATCATTCAGCCGTTCTCATTTTCTCTGTCTCCATACAAGGCAGACCTACTTCCTTACGTCGGTATCCTTCCTTAGCTACCTCCACGTTCCTTTTTCCTGCCAATCCGCATTTTCTCATAATTTTATTTTCTAAGCGGTAGCACACCTTCTCTCAAATCGGCTTTTATTATAGGAGGGCTTTCCGTTCTCGAAGAGCAAGATACGCCTAAGTAACTCAAAACTCACTTTCGTGGTTTTCGTTACCCGGCAATCTTGATGGGGATTCCGGTCTGCGCTCCGCTCCGGTCCGCGCTAAACGGACATCCCCCGGATGTCCAGCGCCCCCATACCCTCGGCTGCAATATTTTTTTCAAAAATGTTGTGTTGGCTCCTATTAAAATAGTCGCAGCGTGATGGCACCCCATCACGGAAAAAGCAATTACCGAAAGGAATGGTACGAATATGGCAAGACCAAAAAAAGAAAAGGAACTTTGTCACAACCACAACATCATGCTCCGTCTCACGGACACGGAGTATGAAATCATTTCAGAAAATGCAAAATCAGCAAACCTCACTCTCGCGGAATATGCCAGAAAACAGGTTACGGGCAAAAAAGTAATTGTGAAATATGAGATCGTGGCAGATATTCCAGAATTGAAAAAATTGATTGCGGAATTCGGGAAAATCGGCAGCAACTTAAACCAGATCGCCCGCCACTTCAACAGCGGCGGCATCCATTCACAGGAAATGAGAAAGTCTATCAATCAGGGAATCGCAGATATTTACGAAATGAAATATGCCGTCCTGAAAATGGCGGGAGATTTTTCCACTGCCCCGGCAACTGAAAATGCC
>DLAA01000079.1 GCA_002493835.1 Lachnospiraceae bacterium UBA7060
CTCACCGAATTGACGATACCTGCAAGTGTGACCAGCATCGGAAGCAATGCCTTTGATAATTCTGTAAAGAGAATTGTATTCGCGGACGGCACTGTCAAGGTACCCGACGACGCCTGTAACGGTGCTTCCGTGCTTGAAACGGTTACAATGCCAGATACTGTGACGGCAATCGGAAGCAATGCGTTTTATCAGTGTAAAAAAATCAACAGTATCCAGTTCCCAATCAATCTGACATCGATTGGCAGCAGTGCATTTTATCAGTGCACAGTACTGGAGGAAATGCAATTGCCGGAGAAATTGGAACTCATCGGGAGCAGAGCGTTTTATGGGTGCACAGCCTTACTATCGGTCATACTTCCAGAGGGGCTGACTACAATTGAGGACAGCGCTTTCTATAATTGCAGCGGCCTGGAAGTGGTCCAAATTTCATCGAGTCTTAAAACCGTTGGGACAAATGTATTCTATAATTCGACTAAGAGCATTATTTTTGCGGATGGGACAACGTCAATTCCTGCCAATATATGTAACGGTGCCAAAAATTTAAAAGAAGTTGTTTTGCCTAACGGATTAAAAACCATTGGGGAGCGGGCATTTTATGAATGCAAACTGCTCGAAGAAATAACTTTACCGGAGGGTACGACAACGATAGGCGATTACGCTTTTTATGGGTGTAACGCACTTCGGGTTTACGTACCTGAGAGTCTTAGGGAAATTGGAAACAGTGCTTTCTTTGGCTGTATCTTAGTGAAATCCTGTGGAAGGGATGCGGAATGGGAATTAGATCTGGAAGAAAAGGCGGTAACAATTGTCGGATCCGGTGAGATAGGTGACAATAAAGGGAATGTTTTTGAACCCTTTGTTGACGATATTCAGTTTGTCGAGGTACAGGAAGGCATCACGGCAATCAATGATCACAGTTTTGAGAACATGGGCCAGCTTGTCGGAGTTGTAATTGGCGACAATGTCAAGGCGGTCGGAGCCCAGGCGTTTTATAACTGTGACGCCCTGGAGCGGGTGGAGCTATCGAAAGATCTCGAAAGAATCGAAGAGAAAGCTTTTCAGGGCTGTGAATCGATTGATACCGTAATCTTTACGGGAAGTTTTCCGCAGATTGAGGAGACCGCATTGCCTGGCCAATCCGTAATCGCCTACTATCCCAAATCTAACACGAGCTACACGGACAATGTGAAGGACAGTTTCCCCTCTCTCAACTGGAAACCGTGGGACGATACACTGCCGAAAAGAGATGTGGTTCTGGTATTGGATGTATCCGGAAGTATGTCAGGCAGTCGGATCGCGAACTTAAAAAGCGCTGTCATTGCATTTGCCGAGAAAGTTGGCGGCCGCATATCAAATACCAGAATTGGAATTGTGACATATAGTGATAAAGCGAGAGTGGTTCTGCCGTTTTCAACTGATGTGACAAGGATGAAGGCAAGTACAGGGAGAATGACAGCAAATGGCGGGACCTATTATTTGAATGGCTTTGCGGAGGCGGAGAACATGCTGAACGCTTCTGACGCCAGTGTCAAATCTCTTATTGTGTTCAGCGACGGCGATCCAAGCGACAGCAGGAGCAGTATTTTAAGTAAAGCGGAAGAATTCCGCGGGAATGGCTATTATGTGTATAGCGTCGGTCTTACCCCGTCTGATACGAACAGGGAGCTGCTTATCAATATAGCCGGTGGTGAGAGCAATTACTTTCAGGCGGAAAATATAGATGCGCTGGTGGAACAATTTGTCGAAGCCTCCGAAGGAATTGGAAGAAGCGGGTCGTGCGGCGATAATGTCAAGTGGAAATACAATGATGCCAATAAACAGTTGGTCATTTCGCTTGACAGCAATACAGCCGGAAGCGGGAAAATGTTTGACTATACGACCGAGGAGCTCCCGGCGTGGAATGCCTATCTGGAAACACTGGAAAAAATTATGATCGAAAAGGGCGTTACCTATCTTGGCACGAATGCCTTTTTCGGATTGAAAAATGTGACACGTATTCAGATGGATCAGTCTGTAACGGAGATTGGTTCAGGAGCCTTTAGCGGCTGCGAGGCGCTGCGGGATGTTTACTATACCGGAATGGAGGAGGAATGGAAGAAAATACTGATTGGCGATAACAATCAGCCGCTTTTAGACGCGTCGATTCATTACCATTCGAGAGATCCGGAGCAGTCTTTGGGCGATGACAAAGCAGTAACGGGTGTTACTGTAAAGCCGGCTGCCGTAACATTGGGTCTGGGAGAGGACACTTACTTGGAGGCGGAGGTTATTCCCAAAAAGGCGGAAAACAAAACGGTCAGTTGGACAAGCAGTGACCCTGCTGTTGCAACAGTGGGTAATACGGGCCGCGTGAAGGCGGTGGATGTCGGGACAACAACGATTACGGCTACCACGGATGACGGTGGCTTTACCGGTTCATGTGTCGTCACTGTGACAAATGCGATTCCGGTCATTAAGGAACTGAAGCTTGGGGGCTCGCAGTCAGGGATCACGGTGGACGAAAATATTCCGATTCTCGGTGGTAAATCCTTTAACATTGATCTTCCTGCTGAACTTCCAGTCAGTTGTGTACTTGAAGACGGTAAGATTAAAGTGGGGATCAATATAAAGAAGAAAAATTTATATTCCTACAATTCTACTGAGGGTGTAACAACTACCACGCGCAATAAAACGATTAAACAGCAGTTTGAAGATTTTAAGAACAATGCGATGAAGGCTGATCTGATGCGGAGAGATGAGGATTGGCTTAGAAATGTGCAGGATGAGAATTTTTTGAAAGCCAACATTCCGGGAATGGAAAAAGCAGTTACCTTAAATTGTGTAGGGTATGCGGAGGCCGCCTGGTCCGACAGTCTTGAGACGCTTGAGGGCAGCGTTGTTGTGACGATCAAGGGTTCTGCGACGGCGCAGACGCAGATGGTTGTATGGGTGATCCCAGTGACAGTGAATTGTACGTTCTCCGCGTCCGGGTCAATCGGGGCAGATGTGGGTTACAAATTTACAGAGTCAAAATGGTACGGAGATCTTGAACTTGCCGCGAGTCTGGGGATTGAGCCTTACGCGGGGGTAGGTTTCGGCCAATGGTTTTCCGGCGGCGTATATGGCAAAGGCGAGACAGAGTTTAGTATTGCAGTGATGTCTTCCCGTAAGCCGCTCGGGCTTCAAGAGTGGACGATTAGCGGAGAAATAGGACTCAAAGGCTATTTTGCCAAAAAATCTGCTAATATCCCACTGATTGATGGTACCTATTACATCTATCCAAAGAAGAAGTCCAATAGTACGCGGTCAAATACATATGCCTCGGGCGGGGAAACTTTGCTGGGGGACGGAGTCGTTATCACCACGCTTGACGCAAAGGCAGGGATACAGAATTCTGCTGTGGGAGCGGATGGGACTTTGGTATCTGATGTATACAACGCAGCGGAGCCGTCCTTGGCTGCGGCGAATGGTACCACGATGCTCGTCTATGTAGCTGATGATTCCAGCCGCAGCTCGCTTAATCAGACGAAGCTTGTCTATCGTATCTATGATGCCGGTACAGGAACCTATCGCGACGCGGTTAGCGTCTTGGATGACGGCACCGCAGATTATGCACCTGAAGTCTTTACTGATGGGGCAGATATTTATGTGGCGTGGCTGGATTCCGCTAAGACTTTTGGAGCTGGGGAAGATCCCGAGCTTATGGATTATATGAAGACATTCCGCACGCGCGTTGCAAAATACGATCCGGTCTCGGGTTCATTCGAAGACCTTGGATCGCCGCAGGTAAATGAAAATTATACGTATTTGCCGAAACTATATATGGCGGATGGAAGTTTACAGCTTGTCTGGGTGGAAAACAGCGACAACGCTTTATTTGGATGCTCTGCGAATAACACCATTCGTCGGGCGGTTTATGCCGACGGGGAATGGAATGTGGTGGATGAAATCAGCCAGTTAAGTTCCGTAACTTCACTTGATATTGGGGAAATGGATCCTGCGTCCGGCGTTTTGGTTGCTTATGCCGTGGATCAGGACAATAATTTTGTGACAAGAGAGCGGGAACTCTACTTGAGATCTGCTGACGGCGCTTTGTCCAAGGTGAATACCGGAAATATCGCTTCTATTTCGTTTACGGAATTACCCGGGGTGGACGGCAAAGTATTGGCGGCAAACGTAGACGGCGGCCTGTGCTATTCCAATGGAAGCGGCTTTGCGCAATTACTCCCGGAAGGAACGATGAATATCGATACGGAATTCCGCGTATCAGGTGATCGTATCATCTATCTTTTAAGCGGGAAGCAAAATCGTAATCTGGCTGTTTCGGTTTATGATAACGGAGAGTGGGGCAGTTCTTTACTGACACACGAAGAAGCATATGTGGATTCGTTCTCAATTATGAATGGGAAAGTCAGTTATTTAAACAGCAATGCCACGCACTTTCAGGACGGTATTTGGGATGTCACTTCAGATATCAAAATGCTGGAATCGACAGAATATGACGATGTGGAGCTGGAAACCGTTGATTTTGCTTTGGCGGATGCGTATGCCGGTGCAACGCTGCCGGTGGAGCTTTATATAAAAAACAACGGTGTATCCAGAGTGACGAGAGTACACGCGTCAGTGACTTATGCGGGCAGTGAGATCGCATCCTCTGATATGAATGTAGATCTCATGCCGGGAGATGCAAAACCTTACGATTACTCTTTTGCCGTTCCGGAAGATCTCTCCGCGGGTGGGGATTTTACCGTTACAATCATGTACGATGGTGATAAAAACAACGGAAACAACAGTCAAATTCTTTCCTTGAGGAAAGCTGACCTGGAGGTTCGGGCTTCTTATGATGATGCGGGCGATACGCCTTATATCATGGTCACGGTAGAGAACAGAGGACTTCGTGATTCCAATATGGAAATGACAATAAAGGATGAGGAGGGGAATCTGTTAATCAGCGAAAAAGAACTGGTCAAAGCAAGAGATACTGTTACGTTTAAGGAGGCTTATACAGCAGGAAAGGCGCAGATTCTCACAATCGAAGTCAAAGGCGATGTGGAAGAATTTTATGAGATGAACAACGTAACGTGGCTGCTAGTCGGAAACAAGGGGGTGGATGATCCTCAAAAAAGTGGGATTCATATCGTTGGGCTTAAAGAATCCTATGATTTTACAGGAGCCAGGATAATTCCTAATATTGGTGTTGTGGATTATGATGCCGATGGAGGCAGACTTTTGGTGCGGGGAGTGGACTACAATGTCCAGTATAGGAATAATACGAAGGTAGGAACTGCAACGATCACGGTTATCGGTATCAGGAATTATACAGGTAGAGATATCAGTGCGACATTCATGATCAAAGATGCGGAAAATGCTAAGGCAGACCTGCAAAGCCTTAAGGGAGCCAAAATCACTAATCTTGAGTCAAAATTAACCTACGATGGAGAAGCAAAATATCCTAAGTTTACGCTTACATTGAAAGGAGGGACCCCTAAACAGTATGAATATAAAGAGGAAAGAAATGTTTATGAGACCGCAGATGGAGAGCCTGTTCCGGCCAATGTAGCCCTGTCAAATAATATAAATGCAGGAACCGCAACCATCCTTCTAATAGGTGAAAATGGGACAAAGCTGAAAAAGACTTTCCGGATTACTGCGATAGATTTAGCGGCAAACGCAGATAAAGTGAAAGTGGAGGCAGCCTCCGGGACGTATGCTGTAAAAGGTGCGGCGCCTGCATCAATAACAGTTACCTATGACGGTAAGAAACTTAAGAACGGCACGGACTATACAGTCAGGTATTTAGCCAATAAAAAAGCTGCCACATTGGCAAAGATTGTGATTACAGGCAAAGGTAACTATGCTAGAAAATACACGACAGCGACATATGCCATTGAGAAGCTTGCTCTGTCCAAGGTAAAGGTTAGAGCGGTAACAGCCTACGCGGGAATGACAGCTGGCAGGGTAAGGGCAACGGTAGTTGATGATCAGGGAGATGCCCTTAGGCCTTCCCAATACACGTTATATATCTACAAAAATAAGGATGACAGTTCACCTTGTAGTGCATCAGAAGTACTCACGGCAGGCAGTAAGATTTATGTGGAGGCGCAGGCCAAAGATACGGTAAATCTTGATGGAGCTACACCTAGAGATGAGTTTGATGTGGGTATTAACATAGCGAAAGCTAAAGTTACAAATAATGATAATAAAACCATAACAAAATCATATACGGGTACGCCAATTATATTTACGACCGAAAATGCAGATGAACTGAAAGTAACGCTTAGCGGTGCGAATCTTAAGATGGGAACCGACTATGAAATTGTATCCTATGCAAACAACACCAATAAAGGAACAGCTACAGCTGTGATCAAGGGAATCGGTTCCTACAGCGGTACCAAGAAATTCCAGTTCAAGATCAGTGCTAAAAAATTGCAGATTGAAGGAAAGATTGACTGGGAAAAAGTTTCAAATTTGATTAAAGGAATTGCAAATTTTTAGACCAGAGTGACGTGGGCGCCCAATATAATTGGGCGCCTGCTCAGTCTATTGCAGAAACCATACGATAGATAATTGTGCCAGTCGATTTTGCGGGCAATATATGCTATGATAGAAAGGACAGGCATGGGGAGGAACGGAAGGGGGTTTTTATGGATAAAAGGCTGGCATTCCAAATACTTGGACTTTCGGAGACGAAAGAGGAAGAAAAGATCAGACAGGCATATCTTTCCCGGCTAAAGGGCACAAACCCGGAGGATGACCCGGAGGGATTTAAACGTCTGCGTGAGGCTTACGAGGAAGCGCTGCGGCTTACGAGACAGCGGGAGGAAGTGGAGGAAGAAGAGCCTCAGGATGAGACGGGGGTTTGGATGCAGCGGGTTCGGAAAGCATACCGTGATATTTTCCAGCGCAGAGATTTGCAAGTTTGGAGGGATCTTTTTGAGGACCCGGTCTGTGTCGGCTTCGACACTTTTTTGGAGGCGAGAGGAAAGATACTCGATTTCTTTTCTGGGCATTCTTTTCTGCCGCAGACGATCTGGCGCTTGCTGGATCAGGTGTTTCATGTGATGGAAGATTTTGACGTGTTGAAGGAGGAATTTCACGTCAATTTTTTAAAGCATATAGAGTACCACCTCAACACGGAGGACTTTCTTGATTATGGTCTCTTCGAGGAGGGAGAGGACGGTTATGAGCCGGAGAATGATGAGGATACAGACGAGTATATCAAAGAATTTTTTCAAATCCGAAGCTGTCTGGAAGAAGATGATACAAAGGGCGTATTGCAGGCTCTGTCAGATATATGCCGCCACGGACTTTACCATCCTTATGAGGATGTGGAGAGACTGCGGTATTTTATACGGAAAAAGGAGACGGAGAAGGGACGTTCTCTGGCGGAAAGGCTGATTGAAAACTATCCAGAGGATAGTTATGTACAAGTTTGGACAGGAAAGATATTTTATGATACGGGAGACGAGATGCGCGGGTACGAGCTTTGGCGGGCTGTGCTTGAGAAGGAGCCGGACTATTATATGGCAAAATATTTTGCCGTGTTTTATCTGGTTAAGCAGGAGGACTGGTACCAGGCGGGAAAGTATATCCATGATCTGATCAAAGTGAACAGGCGGGATGAAGAACTTTTGGAATTACAGAAGAAAATCGACAGTGAGCTTGTATGGAGACTGCGGGAGGCTCTTGACAAGGGGGAGGCCTATGAGGATGTGGCCGGAAAGGAACTGCGTATTCTTCTGGGATGGCGCCTTTTTGACCTGGAACGTTATGAGGATGTTCTCTCTCTTTTGGCGGAAGACGGGGAGATTGAGACGGAAGAGGACGGCCTGGAACTGAAGGCGTGGAGCTTTTATCGGCTGGAGCGGTATGAGGAAGCGATTCCGGTCTATGAAGCGCACTTAACATGTGTGAATGCCAATAAAGACGATGACGAGAAGAAGGCGTCAAAGGCGGCTCAGAGCCACCGCCTTCTCGGAGTCTGCCTGTTTGCCCTTGGAAAGCGAAAGGAGGGTGAGCGGGAAACCAGGACGGCGATTGCGATGGAAGCAGATGAGAGAACGCGTCTTGACTGCAAGTATTATCTGGCTGACAGATATCTCTTTTTTAAGGAGTATGAGGCAGCTACGGAAGCGTGTGACGAGCTTCTCGCGGAGGATGAAGGATATTATCCGGCCTATCTGGTCCGGCAGGAGGCCTGCTACCATCTGGGCAAAGCGCAGCAGGTGGTAGACGACTATTATCGGGCCATTGAAATTTTTGATGGTTTTTACAGACCTTATTTCTATGCGGCTGCTGTTTTTTACGATCACAGACAGTATAAGGATGCACTGGGGGTGATAGAGAAAGCGCATGAAAATCAAGTAGAGTTTTCTAAAAATCTGCGCTTTCAGGAGGCAAAGATTCTGCGGATGCTGTCGGAAAATGAGGAGGAGAGAAAGCGGCCGTTAGAGATTCTTGATGCGCTTATCACGGAAACGGAGGATGATCCCGTGCCCCCGGATCCGGAGGACAGAGACGCCATTGACCGGGCGGAGCTTGTCTTTGAGAGAGGTCTGCTCTATGAGGCTGACGGAAAGATGGAGGGAGCTATTGCACTGGTTAGGGAAGCCATCAAAATGGATTCTGAGGAACCTTATTATACCTTGGTGCTTGGCAACTTACTCAGGGATATAGATCAGTTTGATAAGGCTTTGGAGCAGTATAAGAAAGTGGAAGAGGTTTATCACCATGCGGAGTTTTATTTTGGTATGGGTGTCTGCTGTCAGGCAGCGGAGGACTGGACGCAGGCGATTTCTTATTTCGCAAAGGCGGTGGAGAAGGATGAGTTTTATCGGGACACCAACTTAAGGCTGTATCGCTGCTTTGAGAAGCGGTATTGCATCGAGTACAAACAGGCGGATTACGACAATGCGCTTACGTATATCAATAAACAGCTGGAGGTTACGGAAGCCAGGGGATATCGTCTCTGGGACAGAGGTTTTCTCTACAATGACGCGATGGAGACAGCGCTTGCCTTGGCAGATTATGAGGAGGCACTCGAAACCATTGATGAGGCAGACCGGTATATTGTTTTGCAGAATATCGGTTATACCTATAAGAGTGACAGGCAGTTTGCAAAGGCTTATGAGGCTTACAAAAAGGCCGTGGAGTGTATGGAGCCGAAAAATGCCTCACCGAAGGGCTATCTGGGTATGGCGGAGTGCAGGCAGAAGATGAGAGATTATGCGAAGGCAATCGCTCTGTGCAGGGAAGGACTTGCCATTTTTCCCGACAATGAAGATTTGTGGGATATTCTGAGTGACTGCTATGAGGAGACAGGGCGGCTTCAGGAGGCAAAGGAAGTGGAGGCGCAGAGAGCCAGACAGGTGGGTAACACGACAGCGTATCGGGATCATCTCTCTTTTATTTATTTGAAAGAGGGAAGCGGGAAGACGGCACTTTGGACATTATATAAGGTGTCGGAGAAAAGATTGGAAAAAAGCGAGGAAGACAGGGAAGAGCTGGCCCAGTTATACGAGGACTGGGGAGGACGTCTTTCTGAGATACATAATTATGAGGAAGCAGTAAAAAAGTATGAAGCTTCTGTCGCTTTGAGAAAGGAAGGCTGGGACCGATTCGACGGGGAACGTTATCTCGCCCAGAATTATTATATGATGGGCAATTATGAGGAAGCAAAAAAGCATGCGGGAAAAGCGCTGGAATGTATGAAGCAGAGAAATACCACGCCGGAGGACTACATTTCCTACTATGGATATGTGCCTGTCCGCCTGGGACATATGGCTTGGATTTATCTGGCTCTTGGAGAGAAAGAGAAGGCGAGGAGCTATTTTGAGAGGATGGAACAGATACGGCCTTGTTCTGGGTGCAGATACTCGAAGTGTTTTGAATCTACTCTGTGGCAAGGGTATTATTATTATACCGAAAAGGAGTACGAGAGAGCACAGATGCTGCTGAAAGAGACTTTGGAAACAAACTTTGATGCGCTGGAGGCGAAGTTTCTGCTGGATAAAATAAAGCTTACAATGAAAAAGGGATACTTTGTATCACAGGTACAAAAAATAAAAAATGAATTAAAAAAGGGAAATAAGTAAGCTGTTCTGACATGGAGGGAAAAATGATCATTGGAATTGATTTGGGGACGACAAATAGTCTGGCGGCTTATTTTACGGAAGATGGGCCGCAGATCATACCGAACCGGCTGGGGAAACGGCTGACGCCTTCCGTGGTGAGCATGGATGAGCAGGAGCAGATTTATGTGGGCGATTTGGCGGTGGAGAGAGGGCTTCTCTACCCCGGAAGCACAGCCGCTGTATTTAAAAGGGATATGGGGGGCGGCAGAAAATTTAATCTGCTGCATAAAAGTTTTACGGCGGAAGAGCTTTCGTCCTTTGTGCTGCGGGCGCTGAAGGAAGATGCGGAGACCTTCCTGGGAGAACCTGTGACGGAGGCTGTCATCAGTGTGCCGGCCTATTTTAATGACGAGAGAAGGCGGGCAACGAGACGAGCCGGGGAGCTGGCTGGACTTAAAGTGGAACGCATTATCAGCGAGCCTACGGCGGCGGCTATTGCTTATGGCCTGTATCAGAGCCAGGGGCATATGCGGTTTCTTGTATTTGACTTGGGCGGCGGCACTTTTGATGTGTCAGTTTTAGAGCGGATTGATCAGATTTTGGAAGTCAGGGCCGTGGCGGGGGATAATTTCTTGGGAGGCGAGGACTTTACGGCGGTGCTGGAGGAGATGTTTTTTGAAAAATATCCGCAGTTTGACAGGCTGTCTCTGGACGCAAAGACACTGCGTCATATCCACAAGCAGGCCGACAAATGTAAAATTGGTTTTTCAGAGGGGAAAAGTGCGGTTATGGAATGTAAGATCGGAGAGGAAGTATATTCTCTTGAGGTGGAACTGCCGGCTTATGAGCATGCCTGTGAAGAGCTGCTCGATAAGATCAGACAGCCGGTGCGCAGAAGCCTCTCCGATGCCCACATCCGTCTCGCTGATATTGACAAGGTGGTGCTGGTTGGCGGAGCCACCAAGAGTCCGGTGATCCGCCGGTTTGTGAGCAGGCTGTTTCGGGTGATTCCGGATACCAATATTAATCCTGATGAGGCAGTAGCTTTGGGTGCGGCCATACAAGGAGCTATGAAAGAGAGGAAGGAAGCCATCAAGGAGGTGATCCTCACGGATGTCTGCCCTTTCACACTGGGCACGGAGGTGGTCAGAGAGTGGGAGAAGGGAATCTATGAAAATGGCGTGTTCTGTCCTATCATTGAGAGAAATACCGTTATCCCGGCGAGCCGTACAGAGCGGCTCTACACGGTGCGGGATGACCAGACGAAGATCCGAGTGAACGTTTTACAGGGGGAAAGCCGTTTTGCTAAAAATAATCTCTCTCTGGGAGAGCTGAATATCGAAGTGCCTGCAGCGGCGGCAGGGGAGGAAGCCGTGGATGTGACCTATACCTACGATATCAACTCTATTCTTGAAGTGGAGGTGAAGGTGGTATCTACCGGAAAGCGGGAGAAGCAGGTCTTTGGCGGTAAAAATGCGGATATGACGCCGGAGGAAATCGAAGCGCGGTTTGAGACGCTGTCTTATCTGAAAATCCACCCCAGAGACAGGGAGGAAAACAAATACCTGCTTTTGTTGGGGGAACGGATTTACGAGGAGAGTCTGGGGGATAAGCGGCATCTGATTGAACAGGAGCTGCACAAGTACGAACAGGCGCTTGATTCCTACGAACCTGCTGTGATCGATCGGGCGAAGGAGGCGTTTCGGGAATTTTTGAAAAACATAGAATAGGGTGAGAAGAACGATGGAGGAGCATATGGAGCGTGTGCTGTTGGTGGGGACAAATTTGAATGACGGGGAGGATTATCTGGCTTCTTTGGAGGAATTGGGGGCATTGGCTCAGGCCTGCGATATGGAGGTGGCGGGGACTGTCTGCCAGACGCTTGAAGCGGTGCACAAGGCTTATTTTATCGGAACAGGGAAAGTGGATGAAGTAAAGGCGCTTGCCTTAGAATGTGACGCAGATGTCATAATCTTTGACAATTCTCTCTCCCCCATGCAGATGCGGAACTTGCAGGAGCGGCTGGAGAAGCCGATTCTGGACAGGAGCGCCCTGATTCTGGATATCTTTGCGAACAGGGCAAGGTCCAGAGAGGCGAAGCTGCAGGTGGAGGTGGCGAGATTACAGTATATGCTTCCCAGATTGGTAGGGCTTCATGCGGCTCTTTCCAGGCAGGGCGGTGCCAGCGGCTCTATGAGCAACAGGGGTGCCGGGGAGAAGAAATTGGAGCTTGACAGGCGGGTATTGGAAAAACGGTTGTCGGAACTTCGCCGGGAGCTTAAGGAGGTGGGAAATGAGCGGGAGACGCAGAGGAAACGACGGGTGAAGTCGGGGCTTCCCCGGATTGCGCTTGTGGGCTACACCAATGCAGGGAAATCCACGCTCTTAAATGCGATGCTGGATCTTTACGGTACCGAGGAACAGGAGGGTGAGGAGAAACGGGTCTTTGAGAAGGACATGCTCTTTGCGACACTGGACACTACCGTGCGGAAGATTGTGCCGGAAAATCACCATCCCTTTCTTATGTCGGACACGGTGGGTTTCATCCATAAGCTTCCCCACAATTTGGTGGAAGCATTTCACTCCACGCTGGAGGAAGCAAGAGAGGCGGATCTTCTCTTACAGGTGGTGGATTACAGCGACAAACACTACAAGGAGCAGATTGCTGTCACCAACCAAACGCTAAAAAAATTGAAGGCGGATGGCATCCCTATGCTCTATCTTTACAACAAAGCAGATCTGGTTTTGCCGGACGACGTGCCCGGCCTCTCCGGGGTGGAACCGGAAAACATCGTAGAACATTTGCCCGTAGTGACAGATGGGGCCATTTATCTGTCTGCAAAAGGGCGGATTGGAATGAAGGAACTGGTCAGCCTGATTGAAGAAAAGCTTTCAGGGGGTTACCTGGAGTGTACCCTGCTGATTCCCTATACGGATGGCAGGGCGGTGTCCTATCTGAACGAGAACGCCGTAGTCTATGAGACGGCGTACGAGGAGGAAGGCGTGCGGATGCGGGTGAACTGCAGGAGGGAAGACTACGGGTATTATGAGAAATATAAAATACCTTGACCTGATTTTGTGCTTTTACTATAATTGTTTTATGGGTGTGCGATCCGAAGGGAGGGAATAGGAATGGAGGGATTGGAAATGACAGAAAAAGAAATGCAGAGTGTGAAAATGTCTACCCTTTATGAATTGAGGCTGATTTTTACGCAGGGGGAAAAGAAAGAGTATACAACAGATGAGATTGTGGCACTTTTAGACAAAATTGCGACAGCGAAAGATCAAAATTGAGATAAATCATTGAGAGAGGGCGATTTGGGAAAACGCATAGATTAGGGAGGAAAAGAAAAGTATGATTCAATTGACACAGGGCGGCGCTTATCTGCTGAACGGAACGGAGATTATTCCGGACGGTGAAGAGGCAGCGGCGGCGATCAGACAAAAGACCGGACGGGAGATATCCAGGCAGGAAGCGGCAAAAAACACAATTGCCTACGGGATTCTTAAGGCCCACAACACCTCCGGCAATATGGAGAAGTTAAAAATTAAATTCGATAAACTGACCTCCCACGACATCACTTTCGTGGGAATTATTCAGACGGCAAGAGCTTCCGGGCTTACAAAATTCCCGATTCCTTATGTGCTCACCAACTGCCATAATTCCCTGTGTGCGGTGGGGGGTACCATTAACGAGGACGATCATATGTTCGGTCTTACCTGTGCAAAAAGGTACGGCGGCGTCTATGTACCGCCTCATCAGGCGGTGATCCATCAGTATGCCAGGGAGATGCTCTCCGGCGGCGGGAAAATGATTCTCGGCTCCGATTCCCACACCAGATACGGTGCGCTCGGCACTATGGCTATGGGGGAGGGCGGCCCGGAGCTTGTGAAACAGCTTTTGTCCCAGACTTACGATATCAATATGCCGGGCGTGGTGGGCGTGTATCTGACAGGCGAGCCCGTCAAAGGGGTAGGCCCGCAGGATGTGGCTTTGGCGATCATCGGTGCGGTGTTTGCAAACGGTTATGTGAAGAATAAGGTGATGGAGTTCGTCGGGCCGGGCATATCGGCATTGAGTGCAGATTTCCGCATCGGCATAGACGTGATGACGACGGAGACCACCTGCCTTTCCTCCATCTGGCGGACGGATGAACAGATTAAGGAGTTTTATGATATCCATGGCAGGGTGGAGGAATACAAGGAATTGAATCCTGGCGAGGCCGCCTATTACGATGGCATGATCGAGGTAGATCTGTCAAAGATCAGGCCGATGATTGCCATGCCGTTCCATCCCAGCAACACTTACACCATAGATGAGGTAAATGCGAATTTGTCCGATGTGCTTCACGATGTGGAGGAGAGGGCGAAGGTCAGCCTGGACGGCGCGGTGCCCTATTCTTTACAAAATAAGGTAAGGGACGGTAAATTTATAGTAGATCAGGGTATTATTGCGGGCTGCGCGGGCGGCGGCTTTGAGAATATCTGCGCGGCGGCGGATATCCTGCGGGGATCCTATATCGGCGCGGACGGCTTTACTTTGAGTGTGTATCCGGCCTCCATGCCTGTGTATATGGAGCTTATCAAGAACGGCTGTGCGGCAGCCATTCTGGAAACCGGCGCTGTGCTTAAGACGGCTTTCTGCGGGCCCTGCTTTGGTGCAGGGGACACGCCGGCAAACAACGCTTTCAGCATCAGGCATTCCACAAGAAACTTTCCCAATAGGGAGGGTTCCAAGCTGCAAAATGGACAGATTTCTTCTGTGGCGCTCATGGATGCGAGATCTATTGCGGCGACTGCGGCGAATAAGGGTGTGCTTACATCTGCGACGGAATTCGACGGGGAGATCGGTAAATACCGCTATCACTTTGATGCTAATATTTACAAGAACCGTGTCTTCGACTCCAAGGGTGTGGCGGACGAGAGCGTAGAGATTCAGTTTGGTCCTAACATTAAAGACTGGCCGGCCATGGGTGCGCTGCCGGAGAATTTGGTATTGCGGGTGGTGTCGGAGATACATGATCCGGTCACCACAACAGATGAGTTAATTCCCTCCGGTGAGACATCTTCCTACCGCTCCAATCCGCTGGGGCTGGCGGAATTTACGCTTTCCAGAAAGGATCCCGAGTACGTAGGACGGGCGAAAGATATTCAGAAGGTTGAACAGGCCAGAATGCAGGGCGGACATCCCTGCCAGGCGCATCCTGATGTGAAATCAGTGATGGGCGTTGTGAAACAGACTTTCGCAGATGCCTCCCATGAGAATACAGGATTTGGTTCTACCATCTTTGCGGTGAAGCCGGGGGACGGCTCTGCCAGAGAGCAGGCGGCAAGCTGCCAGAAGGTACTGGGCGGCTGGGCAAACATCGCTAACGAGTACGCCACCAAACGGTACCGTTCTAACCTTATCAACTGGGGGATGCTGCCGTTTTTGATCGAGGAAGGAGAGCTCCCTTTCCACAATCTTGACTATTTGTTTTTCCCGGGAATCCGGAAAGCTGTGGAGGAGAAGAAAGAGTTCATAGAGGCTTACAAGGTGTCTTTGCAGGACGAAAAGCTCGAGCCGTTTACGCTTACATTAGGGGAATTGACGGACGAGGAGAGACAGATTATTTTGAAGGGATGTCTAATCAATTACAACAGGCTGGACAGTAACAACTAGGCTGTTTGTTAGATCGAAAAGCATTGGATAGCTATGTATAAAGGATTAAAGGAGGAGACTGGGAGCAGACGGCGCATCTTTGTCTCCATGGGAATTGTTCTGCTTCTGGCGGTGGCGGTGTGTTTTGAGGCCGTCATAACCAGAGCAAGGCAAAATAATGAAAAACAGGAGAATATTGAGACAAGCGTGAACGCGGGCGATGCCCTGGCGACGCTTGCCGTGCCGGAGCTTACGCCAGAAAAGCCAGAGGTGGACTCCTCCAAGGAGATTGTCAATGAAGTGCTTTTAAGCAATGTGCCTAAGGCGGATTTTAGTTTTTCTTTTAACGGCAGACTGAATGATGCGGCGGTGGTGACGAGAGCAGGCGATGAGGGGCGTTTTAACGATGGTACTTATCCGGAAATCACAGAGGACGTTTTTCCTCTTTTTACGGAGGGGGTGGAAGGTGAGGCGCTTTATCTGGACGGGAGTTATGGGGTAGCATTGTCTGGCGTGGGGGCGCTTAATGGATCCTACACAATTTCTTTTTGGTTTCGTGCGGATGAACTGTGCGATTGGTCGCCTTTTTTGATGATCGGGTCTCATCTGCTGGATGTGGGCGGCAGTCAGAGTTATCTCTCCTTCAATAAAAAAACCTCCGAGGAGGGAGAGACGGTTGTGCCGGTTTTCAATACGATAGACGCGGTTTTGAATAATTCGTGTGAAATACGGCCGACGATGGAGCAAAAAAGATGTATCAATCTGAATGAGTGGTACTATATCACAATCTGTGTGGATGATGCAGTCTCCGGACTGGAGGAAGGAAGGGCCATGGGGTATCTCTACCTGAACAGCGAACTGATCGGTTCAGGGGAGGTATCGAAGCTCAATATGGATATGGCAGATGTGAAGGCTTATCTGGGGATCAGCTGTTACGACGAGCTGTTTCGAGCCAGCTATGACGAAGTTCATATCTGGGCGCATGTGCTTGACGAGAGCCAGATCAGCAGTATGTATACGGCCTACATCCCCAGAGTGGAAGAGGAGGGTTAAGTATTCCGGAAAAGTTCCGATATATAAAGTACAGGGAGAACACTCATGGCCAGGGTAGTTTTTTCTGCAATCTGAATGATGTTGAGACCAGGGACGGTATTTTTAAGGAAAAGGAATTTCCATAAAAGTGCTGTCTTTTTCTATTGCCAGGCGTCAGGGAGGGCGTCGTCTGGTGCACAGGCAGGCGTAGAAGGCGGTCAAAGACAAAAGGAGGGAACATTGATTATAGAATCCAGTACGATCGGAATGCAGTCCTCCAGAAGTTATCGATCTGTGACGAAGGCGAGCGCAAGTTTTATAGGCGGTACCTTTGCGGGCGGAAAAGAGGGATTGGATACTCTTTTTGAAAATCAACTTGGCACGGGAGAGAAGACTGCGGGACAGGAGGGAAATAAGGAAGAAGCGAAACTGCAGGATCTCTCCGCGCATATGTGGAATATGTCCGGCGGATGGCAGATTTCTACGAAAAATGATCCACAGGAAACTGTGCGCAGCATCAAACAGCAGTGCGTGGAATTTTTGATGGAGCTCTTGTTCAAGTTTCATAAGAACAGGGGTGGCAGACCAGTCCTATTGCAGCTGCTAACAGCACCACCATGTATTCGGTGCAGGGATATCAAATGCAGCGTTATCACAGGGAGGAGGAAAGCACTTCCTTTTCCACTCAGGGTACAGTGAAAACTGCGGATGGGAGGGAGTTGTCCTTCAATCTTGAGTTTGGTATGAGCCGCAGATTTGAAGAGTACTATGAGGAAAATTATATTACATCCATTAAGACTTTTAAAGATCCGCTTGTCATCAATTTGGATACCAATATTGCGAAAGTATCCGATCAAAAGTTTTTCTTTGATCTGGATTGTGATGGTGAGGAGGAAGAGATCTCGAGTCTACAGGCGGGCAGTGGGTTTTTAGCGCTGGATTTGAATGGAGACGGACAGATCAATGATGGGAGTGAACTGTTTGGGACAAAGAGCGGGGACGGTTTTAAAGACCTTTCTCGCTATGATTCAGACGGCAACGGCTGGATCGATGAGGCGGATCCTATCTGGGAGAAGCTTTTAATCTGGACAAAGGATGAAAATGGGAAGGACGAATTGTATCATCTCTCTGATCTGGGTGTGGGTGCCATCGGCCTGTCCCAGGTCGGAACGCAGTTTTCCTTAAATAACGCGAAGACAAATGAAACCAACGCCATGATCCGTAAGACAGGTATTTTTCTGTATGAAAATGGAGCAGTGTCAACACTTCAGCATCTGGATCTTGCGGTGTACAATGAGAAAGGGTGATATTGCGGACAAAAGAAAAAAGAGTATAAAAGAGAGGACATCCACATACGAATAGATTGAAAAATCATATGTGAGGTGCCGCATGAAGAAAATTGAAATCGTCTCAAGTAAAACAAACAAAAGGGATGCAGGAAGCTTCCTTTTGTT
This sequence comes from Lachnospiraceae bacterium UBA7060, assembly GCA_002493835.1. Taxonomy (GTDB): domain Bacteria; phylum Bacillota; class Clostridia; order Lachnospirales; family Lachnospiraceae; genus UBA3282. Next base: position 18,180 of record DLAA01000079.1, read on the forward strand.
TGTTTTTTTATTGCCCTATGTCTGTGCCTGTCTCTGGGGACATGTGGGGGAGGAGGCAGAAGCACTTCAGAGAGGGAGTGAGGGGCACAGCGGCTATGTGGTGGAAGCTTTGGTGGAGTGGGGTGTATGGGAACTCCCAGTGGACGAGTATCTGGCATATCAGCTTTTTTTGACCATGCCAACAGATTATGAGATGGAGGCGAAAAAGGCGCAGGCAGTGCTTCTCCGCACAGAGCTCGCGTCTATGTATGAAGAGAATGGAGGGGAGAAAATCACGGTGGACGGAGGAGGGCTTGCAGAGTTATACCGGGAAAGAGATCAGGAGAAGGAGGAAGCTCTGCGAGTGTGCAAGCGTGCGGTGCAGGAGACGGAGGGAGAAATTTTGACCTACATAGGGAAACCAATTCGGGCTTCTTACTTCAAAGTGAGCAACGGCCGTACCAGGTCAGCAAAAGAGGCGGGAGAGAAAAACTGCCCCTATCTTTCCACGGTTATATGCGAACAGGACAAAAGCGCCCAAGAGTTTCAAAGTGTCGTTAAGGTGGAACGGAATGTTTATATAGAGATGCTTAGTCGAATTCTGGGCGATGGGTACGAGGAGGAAGAGATTTGGGAGGACGGCATTTTTTCTTTTGACAGTGCCGGATATATGACAAATGTGTCATATAAAAACGGGGAAGGGGAGACGATACGCGTGGACGGAGAGACTTTCCGACATATCTTTGGGCTTGCCTCCGCTTCTTTTGAAATGAACAGGGAGGAGGAGCGAGTCGTTTTTTATGTGACAGGCGTTGGACATGGTTTTGGCATGAGCCAATATGCGGCTGACTGCAAAGCCAAGGAAGGAATGGACTATGAAAAGATTCTCACTGCTTTCTTTTTTCAGACAGAATTAGCAAAATTTGAATATTCCGGAAAAATTGGGTAAAACTATCAGAGAAAACCGGTATGGCGGACGCTTCGTTCTTTCGTAGGAAAGCGCATCTTATGAAAGAAAATGGATGGTCCGTTTGTCGCCGGAAGAAAACAGGAGGCGAGTTTCATGGCGAGAAGAAACAGAAGCAGTATCAGAAAAGAGAGAATTATTATGCTGGCGTCCTCAGTACTTGTCCTGGCGGCGCTGACGGTGACAGGCGTTTATGTGAGAAACAATAACAGGGCTGAGAAGGAAGACTATGTTGTGGATTTTGAGGCGCTGGAGCAAGGCAGTGCGGAGCTTGCAGAAAATATGGTGGACGGAGAGGAGATGGATACCCTCTTTGCGGGAGTGGGAACAGATGACTTGGATTATGATCCGAGTTTCCAGGAAGCCAACTCCCAACATGTAGAGAATACAGAGGCTGCGGAAAAGTCCGATAAAAAGTCCGATAAAAAAAGTACGATAGAGGAAAAAATAGAAGAGAAAAAGAAGGAAGAAAAGGAAGACGATGAGGATACCAATTCTGATCAGTCCAAAAAGAAGGAAACAGATCAAACGGACGAGGAGCAGAAGAAGGATAACCCGGTGAAAAAGTCTGCTGCAGAAAAGGAAGAGGAACAAGAACAAAAAGAAGAAGCGGGTATGTTCGATGAGAGCGTTGACACCGTTATGAGTGGTGAGGTGCAGGCCGAGGGGATTTCAACAACGGTGCAGCCGGAGTTAGACTTTGGCGAGGAGGATAATCTGGTGTGGCCTATTGTCGGTGACGTGCTGATCAACTATAGTATGGACAAAACCATTTATTTTCCCACACTGGATCAGTATAAATACAATCCGGCCATTGTGATTGCAGCTACGCAGGGCGAGAATATTTCTGCCGCCGCGGATGGGCGGGTTACTTCCGTAAGTTATGATCCTGGCACCGGTAATACAGTGGTGATGGAGCTTGGTAACGGTTATGAGCTGACTTATGGGCAGTTAGAAAACATTACCGTGTCCGAGGGCAGCTATGTGCATGTGGGAGACGGTATTGGGACAGTGGCGGCCCCCACCAAATACTACAGCACAGAGGGTACGAATGTGTACTTCAAGCTGACGAAGGACGGAGAACCAGTGAATCCTTTGAGTAAATTACAATAATCGTGTGAGAAGAGTTTCTACTAAGTCTCACCCTATGCAGGGAGGAGGATTCATGTTAATCGTACACGGCAATATTATGACGATGGAAGACAAGGACTATGAGGACGGTTATCTTGAGGTCAGAGACGGAAAGATCATTTCTCTTGGGGACATGAAAGACTGTCCGGCATCGGGGGGAGAGATTTTCGATGTACAGGGGAATTTGGTGCTGCCTGGAATCATTGAAGCGCACTGTCATATGGGAATCACGGAGGAGAAGAAAGGGATGGAGGGGGACGACTGCAATGAGAATGTGGATCCTCTCACGCCGTATCTTCGCGCGATCGACGCAGTTAATCCCATGGATGCAGCTTTTAATGATGCCCTGCAGGCGGGAATTACCTCGGCAATGATCGGGCCGGGCAGTGCAAATGTGGTGGGAGGGCAGTTCGCCTTCGTCAAAACCCATGGCAGATGCATTGATCGGATGATTGTAAAGGCGCCGGCGGCTATGAAGATAGCTTTCGGCGAAAATCCGAAAGTAAATTATTCCGGGCAGGGGACATCTCCCGCCACCCGTATGGCCATCGCAGCAATTCTGCGTGAGGAGTTGACAAGAGCGGCGGCCTATCGGGTAAGAAGGGAAGAGGAGAAAGCTCCTGTTGATTTCCGCTATGAGTGCTGGATGCCTGTGCTTCGAGGAGAGATTCCGCTAAAGGCGCATGTGCACCGTGCCGACGACATTTTGACGGCTGTGCGCATTGCTAAAGAGTTTCATCTGCGGATGACCCTGGATCACTGCAGTGAAGGACATTTGATTGTGGAGGAATTAAAAGAGGCTGGCTTTCCTGCAATAGTCGGCCCCGACATGGCCAGCCGCAACAAAATTGAGGTACAGAATATGGCTTTCAAGACGGCGGGAATTTTGTCTTCTCACGGGATATTATGTGCAGTCACAACCGACCATCCGGTTTCCAAAATTCAGTTTCTGCCTATCTGTGCGGGACTTGCGGTAAAAGCAGGTATGACCCCTTCGGAAGGCCTTCGATCCATCACGATAAATGCTGCGAAAATCTGCGGTGTGGAAGATCGGGTGGGAAGCCTTGCGCCGGGAAAGGATGCTGATATCGCCGTCTTTACAGGAAATCCTATGGAAGTATTTTCCCAAACACTGTATACCTTTATCAATGGAGAAGTCGTGTATTCTTCGCAGGCATAACGGTAATTCTTTCCGAAAATGAGATCTGTTATGGTATCGGAGAATGTGGTATACTTTAGGAGAGAAAGCGGGAAAGAATGATGCAAAAGTACAGTGTTACAAAAAAATTAATTTGTCTTGTTTTGTCTTTCATCCTTCTGCTGAGTGCGGTGACGGGCTGCGGAGATATTCGAAATTTTACTGCGGACGTCCCGCTAAGCAGGGAGGAGAACGACGATTTTACCACCCTTGGACTCTCACCGGAATTTGACTATGAGGTGCCCAAGAGTCTGCCGAGCATTCTGGTGGATCAGGTTGGATATGCCGTTGGGAGTAATAAGATCGCTATGATAAACAGCGAGACCCCCCCAGAAACCTTTGCCCTCCTGGATGCCGGAACCGGACGTGAGGTCTACACTGGAAAGATAGAAAATAAGGGATATGATGCAGCAGCGAATGCATATATCAGTTACGCAGATTTCACGGATTTTAATACGATAGGGGCATACTACATACAGGCGGCTTCGATTGGCCGCTCTTACGTATTTGAGATTGGAGAAGAACCTTATGAGGCTCTCTTTCAAAAAGTGTTTAAACAGTATTATCTTAACAGATGCGGATTGACACTCTCTGCGGAGTTTGCAGGGGAGGCGGCGCACAATGCCTGCCACTCCAGGGAAGCGCAAATGAAAGAGGAAGCCATGATTAAGCAGGATGTGTCGGGGGGCTGGCACGTGGATGAGATTGGAAGCCGGGACGTGGTAAAAGGATGTCAGACGGTCAACTCACTGCTGCTTGCCTACGAGCTTTATCCGGAAGCGATAGGAGATGCCATGGGGATACCTGAGAGCGGCAACGGTATTTCTGATATGCTTGATGAGGTGAAGTATGAGATCGACTGGCTGTTAAAGATGCAGGACGCAAAGAGTGGAGCGGTTTATGCTTCTGTCAGTTCCGTGGACAATAAGACGGCTGGATATATTTTATATATAGACAGTATCACCATGGAGGCGACGATTCATTTTGCAGCCACAATGGCGAAGTTTAGTTATCTCTACCAGAGCTGTGACAGGGAGTTTGCCACACTTTGCCTGCAGGCCGCTGACAGGGCCTATCGCTATGCGGAAAATTATTTGGCGGATGTGCCCCAGGAGCAGTATTTCTTTGCTGCAGCAGAACTCTACCGTGCAACGGGGAGTTATCGGTACCACAATGTGGTCAAGAATTATCTGGCCCAGAATGAGGAACCAGATATGGGAAACGATTTTGTCTTTTGGGGGTGTGTAACGTATCTTTCCACGAAGCAGAAAGTGGATATGGATCTGTGTGCATCTTTGGCACAGAACTTGGTGCGGCAGGGAGAAATCATTTCCTATGCCTCCAAAGATTCCAAACTTTTGGTGAATACGGATGAAACCAGAGGGGGTAATTCCGCGCTTCTTCGGGATATGATGAGACTAGCTGTGGTGGATCACATCATTACAAACCATGAGTACGCGACTGTGCTGGAAAACCATATTCACTATATGCTGGGCAGGAACCTGCAGTCCATATCTTATCTGGACGGCTTTGGCGGACACAGTTATCAGGAAGTTGACAAAAGCCTGGGTATTATGAATCAGGTGGATTTGAACGCAAGGCTCCTGCTCCTTCTGACCGCCATTATGGATGATGAGCTGGTGGTTGTAGAAGAATAGCGCTAAAATTAGACGAGTTCTTTATTATGAAAATACATTTCTTTGATGATGGCAAGAACTGTATCGTCGATGTGGCGCTTCTGCTCCTTGTCGAGATCTCTTATGTAAATGGGTTTGCCGTACTCTATGACTACATGCGTTTTTTTGATTTTTGGAAGATGAGCTTCCCAAACTTGGTCGGCATTGTTTATACTCATAGGGATGATGGGACAGCCCGATTTTTCGGCTATTTTGAAACTGCCGCCATGGAAGGGGAGAAAGCCATCAGGTTCTTTGCTGCGGCTTCCCTCGGGGAAGATGCAGATGGAGATACCGGATTTTACTTTTTCCACTGCTGTTAGAATCGTTTTCATCCCTTGCTTGATATCGTTTCTATCGAGAAAAAGACAGTGCAGATTCTTCATCCAATTGGAGAGAAGCGGGACTTTTCCCATACCGATTTTGGCGATATACCCTGTAGGTCTGGGAACTCGTACATAAGTCATAACAATGTCAAAATAGCTTCTGTGATTGCCGATGTAGAGCACGGGAGTATCCAGAGGAATATTTTCTTCACCTTTTACTGTGACAGAGACACCAGCCAGAAAAAGAACACAGCGAAAGGCCCAGTTGACGATGGCGAGAGAACTTTTATCTTTGGCTGAGGGGTTATACTTTCCGAGAAAATACTCAAAGATTAGGAGTGGAATACTAAAGATCAGAAAAAGTACGACAAACAGTGCTACAAATATAAGACGAATCATGGTGAAGTCCTTTCTTTGACTTTTGGCTTTTAGAATAGTACTAGTATAACATTAACTCTTAGGAATAGACAATGCCTGCGCATAATAAATTAGATAATAAGAGGAATTTGCGGAGGTGTCCATGAACAGAGTATATGAGTACCAGAGGAGATTTTTGAGCATATGCCTGGTCTGTCTGCTTTGCCTGGCGGTGTATGCCTGTGGAAAGAAGCAGGATCCCATGGAAAAGATCAAGGATTTGGAATACACGGTGATAGCGGAGGATAATATACCGGAAGAGCTGCTCTCAAAGATTGAGGAGAGAAAGGAAGACAGCTTTAAGCTTACTTTTGAGGATCAAGGGTTTCTGTATATCTGCGTGGGCTATGGGACCCAGCAGACAGGCGGCTACAGTATCGCGGTGAACAGTTTGTATGAGACGGCCAACGCCGTTTACATTGATACAAATCTGATCGGCCCATCGCCGGAGGAGAAGAGTAAACCGGTGGCGAGTTATCCTTATGTGGTAGTGAAAACAGAGTTTTCACAAAAGCCAGTGGTGTTTGAATGACAGGAGGAGAAACATGCTTTTACTGAAGAACGGATATATGATAGACCCGGCGTCAGAGACAGAGGGGTATCGGGATATTCTGATTGATGCGGAGGATGGGAAGATTAGGCGGATCATGTCTCAGGGGACAGCGATGAATGAGAAGGCGGAAGAGATTGACCTGAATGGTCAAATTATAGCGCCCGGGCTGGTGGATGTACATGTACATTTTCGGGATCCGGGTTTTACCTATAAAGAAGATATTCATACGGGGGCAGCAGCCGCGGCTAAAGGTGGTTTTACCTCTGTGGTTTTGATGGCAAACACAAAACCTGCTGTGGATAATTCGGAGACTCTTGCCTATGTGCTAAATAAAGGGAAAGGGACAGGAATTCATGTGTATACCTGCGCCAACGTGACAAAGGGGCAGCAGGGAAAAGAGCTTACGGATATGGAAGCATTGAGCGAATTGGGGGCAGCAGGTTTTACCGATGACGGCATACCGCTGATGGATGAGGCGCTCTTGCGGGAGGCGTTAAAGAGGGCGGCGAAGTGCGGCAAACCGGTCAGTCTCCATGAGGAAAATCCGGCTTTTATTACAAATAACGGTATCAATGCAGGGAAGGCAGCAGAACATTTCGGCATTGACGGTTCCCCCAGAGCGGCGGAGATTTTCATGGTGGAGAGGGATCTTCGCATTGCGCTGGAGGAGGAGGCTGATCTGTCGATTCAGCATATCAGCACGAAGGAAGCGGTGGAATTGGTGCGTCAGGCGAAGAAAAAGAGCAGTCATATTTATGCCGAAGCGGCGCCCCATCATTTTACGCTGACGGAAGATGCGGTAATGAAATATGGTGCGCTGGCGAAGATGAATCCGCCGCTGCGGGAGGAAGCTGACCGGCGGGCGATCATAGAGGGACTGAAGGATGGCACCATTGATATGATTGCCACAGACCATGCACCGCACAGTGCAAAGGAGAAGGCGAAGCCGTTTACAGAGGCGCCAAGCGGTATTATTGGGCTGGAGACAGCCCTCTCTCTGGGAATTCGGGAGCTGGTGAATAGAGGATATTTGTCTATGATGCAGCTGATCGGGAAGATGAGTTATGCCCCGGCGAAGCTGTATCATTTGGATGCCGGTTATCTTACGGAAGGCGGGCCGGCCGATCTGGTGGTGTTTGATCCGGAAAAGGAGTGGACGGTGGAGAGCTTTGCCTCGAAAGCGGCAAACTCTCCGTTTGTCGGGGAGAAGATGCCGGGAGTGGTTGGTTATACAATCTGCGAGGGAAAAATTGTGTACCACACCTGATGATATTTGTGAAAAAAGAAAGGAAGAGCAAATGACGCGAAAGAAAAAAGTTACAGCGGAAGTAGTATCGCAAAAACAGATCGGAGAGCAGATTTTTGATCTCTGGCTGGAGACGAAGCTTGCGAAGGATGCGTATCCGGGGCAGTTTGTGGCGGTGTATCCACACGGTGAGAGTATGATTCTCCCCAGACCGATCAGTATTTGTGAGGCGGATAAGCCGAAGGGAAGACTGAGGCTGGTGTACCGCGTGGCCGGAAAGGGCACAGCGGAGTTTTCCACATATAAGGCGGGGGATACGCTGGATCTCTTGGGCGTGCTGGGAAATGGATTTCCTATTGATCAGGTAAAGGGGAAGAAAGTCTTTCTGGCAGGCGGGGGGATCGGTATTCCGCCTATGCTGGAGTTGGCAAAAAGGTTGGACTGCAGAAAACAGATTTTGCTGGGCTATCGGAACAAGGATCTTTTTTTGGAGGAGGATCTTGCAAAATACGGCGATGTCTATGTGGCTACAGAGGACGGAAGCGTAGGTACAAAGGGCAATGTGATGGACATTATCCGCGTCTACTCTCTGGAGGCGGATGTGGTTATGGCCTGCGGGCCGATGCCCATGCTCCGTGCTGTCAAGCAGTATGCCTCTGAGCAGAAAATAAAAGCTTATATCTCTCTGGAGGAGCGGATGGCCTGCGGTGTGGGAGCTTGTCTGGGATGTGTGTGTAAAACAACGAAAGTGGATACGCATTCCCATGTGCACAATGCACGTATCTGTACGGAGGGACCAGTTTTTGAAGCGGGGGAGGTGGATATCTGATGAATACACAGGTTACGATTGCGGGAGTCACGTTCAAAAATCCTGTGATGACGGCGTCCGGAACTTTTGGCTCCGGCATGGAATACAGGGATTTTGTTGATTTGAATAAGCTGGGGGCTGTGGTGACGAAGGGAGTTGCCAACGTGCCTTGGGAAGGCAATCCGACGCCCCGGGTGGCGGAGGTGTACGGCGGTATGCTGAATGCCATCGGTCTGCAGAACCCGGGTATTGATGTCTTTTTGAAGCGCGATATCCCCTTTTTGCAGAATTATGACACAAATGTCATAGTTAATGTCTGTGGAAAAACGGTGGCGGATTATCTGGAAGTGGTGGAGCGGCTTTCCTGCGCACCTGTCGATATGCTGGAAATCAATGTGTCCTGCCCCAATGTGAAAGAGGGGGCCATCGCCTTTGGACAGAAGGCGGATTCACTCTACGATATCACATCGCAGATCAAAAAAAAGGCGAAACAGCCGGTGATTATGAAATTGAGCCCGAATGTGACAGACATTACTGAGATGGCGAGGGCGGCTGAGGCGGCCGGCGCGGATGCGCTCTCCATGATCAACACCATCACGGGCATGAAGATAGATATCTATAAGAAAAAATTTGTCCTGGCAAATAAGACTGGCGGGATGTCCGGGCCTGCCATAAAGCCGGTGGCTGTGCGCATGGTCTATCAGACTGCCCAGGCAGTGAAAATTCCGATTATCGGCATGGGAGGTATCGGCTGTGCGGAGGACGCTATTGAGTTTCTGCTGGCAGGAGCCAGTGCTGTGGCTGTTGGTGCGATGAATTTTGTGAACCCATATACGACTGTAGAGGTAGTGGAAGGAATCGAGGCGTATATGAAACAGTGCCATATTGAGAATGTGACGGACCTGATCGGAGCCGTGGAATAATTAGGAAATCGAGACAGTGTAAACATACATATCTGAAGTCCTTTCTGCATAGATTTATAGTAAGTACATGCAGGGAGGACTTTTTTGTGGAATTGGTGAAGAAAAAGATACATATGGATCGGATAAACGGCAGAGCCGCCACCCAGATGGTATTGGAAGAAGATGTAAATATTTCAGATAACAAGCTGGACGCAAACTATCTGCTGAGCAGTAAAGGCGAGATTATTATGGAGGAGATACGTCCCGGCGAAAACGTGGTCAGCTTGAAAGGGAAGCTGGTCGTATCTATTCTGTATCTGACGGATTTAAATGGCAGATGTGCCAGCATGGAGGCGGTGATACCTTTTGAGGAAAAGGTAAATATGGAGGGCGTTGGAAACGGCGACACGATTCTGGTAGACTGCTGTATCGAGGATTTGACGGTGGGACTGATTAATTCCCGGAAATTCAGTCTGCAGGCGGTAGTCTCTCTTACATTGGAGCGGGAAGAGCAGGTGGAGTGCGAGACGGCCGTAGATCTTTACCATGAGGAGCCGGTGGAGTACCGCAAGTGTGTATATCCTGTGGTGGAACTGGTGCTTCACAAGAAGGATATTTTCCGTTTGAAAGAGGAATTGGAGTTGACCGGCAATCTGCCCAATATTTTCCAGACCATATGGCATCAGATATCCTTCGATCATGTGGAATTTAAGGCGCTGGAGGAGAAGCTCTCAATTCAAGGTGAGATGCGGGCCTTTTTCCTCTATGAAGGGGAGGGGGATAACGATAGAACCCAGTGGTATGAAAATACGGTTCCCTTCAGCGGTATTATTGAGTGCCATGGGTGCCGGGAAAATATGATTCCGGATATTCAATATCATCTCGGGCAGTGCAATGTGGAAGTGCGGCAGGATTTTGACGGGGAGGAGAGAGTCTTTTGTGTAGAACCTGTGCTGGATCTGGATATCCATCTTTATGAGGAAGAGAATCTGGAGGTGATCTCCGATGTCTACGGTGTGGATAAAGAAATTGAGGCACTGACGACACAGATGCCCATTAAGAATCTTTTGCTGGCAGGCAGTGGAAAGTGCAAGATTGCTGAGCATGTGCAGATTCAAAATCCGGAGATGCCCATGTATCAGCTGATTCATTCTGATGGGGAAATCCAGATCAACGAGCAGACGATCGTGGAAAATGGGGTGGCAGTTACGGGCACGCTCCTTGTGACAACGCTGTATCTGAGCGGAGGCGGCGCAAAGGCAATCTATTCTACGGTAAATGAACTGCCCTTTCAGTATGTGATTGAGGCGGAGAATATTCTGCCCACCTGCGTCTACAAACTGAGGAGCAGTATTGAGCAGCTGACAGTGACCATGCTTGACAGCGATGAGCTGGATGTGAAGGCGGCGCTGCAGTTTAAAGTGATCGTGTTTGCGGTCAGGAACCGGGATCTGGTCACGGATATCAAAGTGGAACCGCTTGACTTAAATAAGCTCAGTGACCTTCCGGGAATGGTGATTTGTATTGCGGGACCTGGCGACACGCTCTGGGATATCGGCAAGCGCTACTATGTGCCTGTGGCGCAGTTGAAGGAGGTCAATGAACTGCCCACAGAGGAGATCAGTGCAGGGGATAAAATTTTGGTAGTGAAGGGCGGAATTTAGGGTAGGGTGAAAGGACGCGCCGGCCGTGGGGAAATCGAGATTGTAAAAAATGGAAGAATCCTTTATACTATGTAAATAAACGCGGTATGAAGGAGTAGTTGAATGAGCACAACACCTGTTTTAAAGAATAAGATCTTTCTGTATTTGACGGAATTTTTCGCGGGGATGTCCGTGATGGCTGTGGAACTGGGGGCGAGCAGGCTGCTTGCTCCCTATTTCAGTTCTTCCCAGATTGTGTGGACAATCATTATCGGCACGATTATGATTGCCATGGCGCTTGGGAATATTTACGGCGGAAAGAGCGCGGACAAAAATCCCAGTCCGGACAGGCTCTATACCCGTATTCTGATTGCGGGGGTATGGATTGCGGCGATCCCTGTGGCGGGAAAGTATATTGTGCTGGGGATATCGGCTTTGTTGATCTTTACGGTGAATACAAATTTTTTGATCTGGGCGGCTTTTGCAGCATGTATGGTGATCTTTGTATTTCCACTTTTCCTGCTGGGAACAGTCACGCCTTCTCTTGCAAAATATACGGTGGACAGCCTGGAGGACAGCGGCAGCACAGTGGGAACGCTGAACGCCTTCAACACGATTGGCAGTATCATAGGAACCTTTGTTCCGACTTTCGTCTCTATTCCGGCGGTGGGAACCTCTGTGACTTTTCTGATCTTTGCAGCGATTTTGCTGGCATTGGGAGTTGTCTATTTTTTCAGCATAAAGAGCGGCTTGAAAAAGAGTGCCGTGTCGATGGTTTTGTTTGTTCTATGCTGTGCGTTTGGGGCATCGAATAGTTTCGCTTTCTGGGAGAGTGATCTGGCCTATGAGGGAGAATCCATATACAATTATCTGCAGGTAAAAGAAAATGACAGAAGCGTCATATTATCTACCAATGTGCTTTTTGGGGTGCAGTCTATGCTGGTGAAGGAGGAAGGGCTTACGGGTATGTATTACGATTATGCCATGGCCGCACCTCTGATGACCGGGAAGGAGCAGCCGGCGGACTGCAATACGCTGATCCTTGGCATGGGAACAGGGACTTACGCCCATCAGTGCCGCGCTTACTATGGGGATATGCCGGTGGAAGGTGTGGAGATCGACGAGAAGATCACGGATCTTGCCAGAGAATATTTTGAACTGCCGGAGGATGTGAAAGTCACCACTTATGATGGCAGGGCTTATCTAAATGCTGTTGATGAAAAGTATGATGTAATTATGGTGGACGCCTACCAGGATATCACGATTCCATTCCAAATGTCTTCCAAAGAATTTTTCACTTTGGTTCGAGATCATCTGACAGAGGATGGGGTGATGGTGGTGAATATGAATATGCGTGGCAGCGGTGAGGACAGTATCAATGCCTATTTGTCGGACACGATTGGCAGTGTTTTTGACGAGATTTATACGGTGGACGTAAAGGGTTCCACCAACAGGGAACTTTTTGCATCCACCAACCCGCAGATGCTTGAAAATCTGGAAAAACACAAGGAGGCAGTCTTGGACGAGAGCCTCCTTGCGATGATGAATACAGTTTCTGACAATCTGCTTCCCTATGAGGCAGGGGAGCGCGTTATGACGGATGACAAGGCGCCGGTGGAGCTTCTTGGCATGCGTGTCATTGACGAGCTGATCAGGAATGAAGTGGCTTATTACAAGACGATTTATGAAAAGCAGGGAATCAGGGGTGTGATCAATGCGCTGTAGCGCTTGTAATCCCGGGCATGTCCGCTGGCCTTGCATGTGTGTCTATGTCAGCTTGAGAATTGCCACGTCTTTCTTTTGCAGCGTGAGCGCGTCCCCCGCTTCATAGCTTTTACCTGTCAACAGGTCGCTGCCCGAAAAGGGCATTGCTGTCACATAGGCATCATCCCTGTGATTGAGGATGAAAATAAAGGTTCCATTCTGATTGATTCTTCTGGTCACCTCCACGCCGTCCGGCGTGTCCATGATAGGCGTAATGCCGGCCTCCTTACAAATTTCACCGAGATAATTCCGATAAAATTCGTCACTCGACCGGGATGCCACATAGTATCCGAAGCCTTTACCGAAGGCATTCTTTGTGAGCACAGGCATACCCGCATAAAAATCTTCCTCGTAGAAAGCGAGCGGCTCTGCGCCCTCTGTGTGCAGCAGATCGCAGAGCATGGAAGCGGGATAAGTCTTTCCACGATAGTGGAAATGATTGTGCATATCCTCGGGCAGAGCATCCTCCTCCTCCACCCAGATACCGAGGATGTCCCGCAGCTTACCGGGGTAACCTCCCACGGTCACCAGATCATGTTCATCTACATAACCGCTGAAAAAGGTGGTCAAAAAACGGCCGCCATCTCTCACATAGGCGCGGATTTTTTCATCGTACCCCGTTTTCACCATATAGAGCACAGGGGCGATCACCAAGTCATATGCGGACAGGTCGTCCTCCACACCAATCAAATCTACAGGGATATTCTGGTCATATAAAGCTTTGTAATATCGCTGTACTTCATCGCAGTAGTCCAGATAGACGGAAGGCCCGGCCGAGTAGTCGATGCCCCACCAGTTGTCCCAGTCAAAGACAATAGCGGCTTTGGAGCTGCTTCTTGCCCCAAGCGTCTGGGCCCCCAATTTTTCAAGTTCTGCGCCAAGTGCGGCAACTTCCCGGAAGACGCGGGTGTTTTCATGTCCCGCATGGTCGATGACAGCGCCGTGATACTTTTCGCAGGCGCCGATGCTGCGCTTCATCTGGAAAAACATAACGGTGTCCGCGCCGTGCGCCACTGCCTGATAGCTCCACAGACGCATGACGCCGGGGCGCTTTAGCATATTGTAGGGGAGCCAATTGGTGACGGAAGGTGTCTGTTCCATCAGCGCAAAGGGCTTGCCCTGTTTCAGGCCGCGCATCAAGTCATGGCGCATGGCTGCGGCCTCTGCGGGTGTGTCGTTGGCAGGATAATTGTCCCAGGAGATAAAATCCATATATTTGCCCCACATCTGATAATCCAGAAGCTTAAAAGTTCCCATCAGGTTTGTGGTGATGGGGATTTCGGGAGTAATGGCATGGATAGCATCATATTCCAGGCGGTAGGCGTTCAGAATACTCTCGGAGTTAAACCGTCTGTAGTCCAGTGAGATGCCCTGGAAAGCGGTGCGCTCATCAGGCAGGTGTTCCGAGAGCTTGTTAGGCACTACGATGTCCTCGAAGTCATAAAATGTGTGACCCCAGAAAGCAGTGTCCCAGACCCGGTTTACTTCTTCGATTGTCCCGTATTTTTCCTTCAGCCATTCCCGGAATTTTTTCTCGCAGTTTTCGCAGCAGCATTCCCCGCCGTATTCGTTGGAGATATGCCAGGCGACAATGTTGTCATATCCTTTATAACGCTCGGCAAGCTTGGATGCGAGTGCTGCGGCATATTTCTGATAAGCAGGACTGTTGGGGCAGGAGTTGTGGCGGAACCCGAATTTGCGTTTCATGCCGTCTGCCTCCACCCGCAGGATGTCGGGATGCTTTCGTGCCATCCAGGCAGGATGTGCGCCTGTGGAAGTGGCGAGACAAACCTTCATGCCGTGGCGGCGCACAAGTTCCATAATTTTGTCTAGTTTTTCAAAGTGATAGGTGTCTTCGTCGGACTGCAGCATGGCCCAGCTGAAAACATTCAGCGTGACGATATCGATATGGGCAAGCTTTAAAAGCCGCATGTCCTCCTCCCAGGTATCCTCCGGCCACTGTTCTGGATTGTAGTCGCCGCCGTAGGGGATTTTCTGTATTTTTTCATATTCAATCATCGTAACCTCTCTCTGCGCTGTGCACGGTTTTCCAAATTGAGCGAAGCCGGGGTGCGAGCTCCGGGAAATGTTCTGATAGAACAAAAAGAACCGAAAGATATCTGTCGGTTCTTTTTGTATCGTACGCCTTGCGCTGCACGTTTAAAATCTATTAATTGGTGGTGTCTGTAATCGTGGTAGTGGTCTGCGCTGCGTCCTCAGCCATCTTGTCAAAACCTGCCATCACAGCGTCGTAGGTTTGTTTAGAAATATCAGGAAGTTCGCGTCCCCACGTCTCCTCAGCCTGCTTGTAGCCCTTTTCAAAAGCCTTGCGCATATCCTCGATCTTGCTGGGATCACCGCCTGTCAGAGCTGTAGCGAAATCCAGAATTCTGTTGGAAGTCTGCTTCACACCCCAGTAGCCGTCCTCGGAAATATCCTCTTTAGCCTGGGCCCTGGTAACTTCGTCAACTTCAAATTTACCACTTGCAAGGAATTTCCACATATCATCGTTAGCGATGCCGAAGGTCTGGCTCTGCTTGGTCATCATTTGTTCGACGATATTGCGCAGCTGATTCGTGTGTGCTTCCGCATCAGCCTTCATCTTGTTGATCAGCTCTGTGTTCTGTACATACTTTTTGACAGGTACGTTCGCGCTGTCCTTTGATGGCTCATAGACCACACCGTTTTCTCCCTTTTCGGAAGAATCTTTTGTCTCTTCTGCCGGTTTTGTTTCTGTCTGTGTCTGTGTAACCGGGTATGTCTCGTAAGCATTATTGTTTACGCCAGTAATTCCGTTTACGCTCATGGGTATCCCTCCTTGGAAATATAATACATATATGTTTACTGCTGCGAAAAGACTGCCACAGAAGGCAATCTTCTTTTTCTATTTATTATATCGTACCATTTATTAGAAAAGATTAGAAGAGAAATTGTATTTTATGGAAGTAGTTATCAGGATCTCTGTAACTTGACATTTTGTATAAAATTAAGTACAATCCTTTTGTATACAAAGTACATTTAGGAAGGAATCAAAAAAGAGAAAGGGATAAAAATGCAAGCATTTTCGCTGGAGGCTTGGTGCAAATGATGAGAAAAGAAAAGGCTTATGCGAAAGTAAATCTGGCATTGGACGTGTTGAGGAAGCGGCCGGATGGGTATCATGAAGTGAGAATGATCATGCAGACTGTGGATATCTGTGATGAACTGACTTTTGAAAAGACAAAAGAGCCGGGGATTACGCTTTGGATTGAAGGGGCGGATCTGCCAGCGGATACAGATAATCTGGCGTACCGTGCAGCTGCGCTTGTGCTGGAGGAAAAGAAAATCAGAGAGGGTGTTCGGATCACTTTGAAGAAACGGATTCCCATCGCGGCGGGCATGGCTGGGGGAAGCGCCGATGCAGCCGCAGTTCTGCGGGGGATGAATGAACTTTTCGCATTGGGGTATTCTACGAAAGAGCTGCAAATGTTAGGGGTTAGGCTTGGGGCGGACATTCCCTACTGTGTACAAGGCGGGACGATGCTCTCCGAAGGGATAGGAGAGATTCTGACACCACTGTCAACTCCTCCGGCTTGTCATTTGGTAGTGGCGAAGCCGGATATCAATGTGTCCACAGCTTTTGTCTACGGACATTTACAGGCGGACAGTCTGCCGTTTCATCCGGACATTGACGGTATGGTGCATGCCCTTGCTGCGGGCAGTCTTAAGGGGATAACGGACAGGATGGGCAATGTGCTGGAGACGGTCACAGTACAGGAATATCCGATTGTCGGCCAGTTGAAAAAGCTGATGTGCGGGATGGGGGCTGAGAATGCGTTGATGAGCGGCAGCGGTCCCACAGTATTCGGTGTTTATACAGATCAGGGAAAGGCGCGGGAGACGGCGGCAGTTATAGAGGAGAAAAAGCTTGCCGGAGCTGTTTTTGTGACAAGTTTTTGCAGGGCATAAAAAGGTATGAAAGGTTAAAAGGGTAAAAGGGTAAAAGATTAAAAGGTTAAAAGGTTAAAAAGGCAAAAGGGTATAAGGGGATATACATGGATAAAGATTTTACAGTGAACATGAATGAGTTCCTTCCGCTTCGGGACGTAGTGTTTAATACACTGCGCCGGGCGATTTTGACAGGCGAATTGAAGCCGGGGGAGCGGTTGATGGAAATACATCTGGCAAACCGTTTGGGGGTAAGCCGTACACCGATCAGGGAAGCAATCCGCAAGCTGGAGCTGGAGGGCCTTGTGACCATGATCCCCAGACGGGGTGCGGAGGTAGCGCAAATCTCGAAGAAAAGCCTGCAGGATGTGTTGGAGGTGCGGCGGGCCCTGGACGCTCTCTGCGCGGAGCTTGCCTGCGACAGGATTACTGCGGAGGGCAAAAGCGCTCTGAAAAAAGCGTGTAACAGCTTTGAGGAGGCCACGAAGACGAAGGATGTGGTTACCATTGCGGCGGCGGATGTGGCTCTTCACGATATCATTGTACAGGCTACGGGCAATCAGCGGCTGATTCAGCTGATTAATAACCTGTCAGAGCAGATGTACAGGTATCGGTTTGAATATATAAAGGATGAGAGCGGACATGAAAATCTGATCAATGAGCATAGGATGATATATGAGAGTATTATGAATGGCGACAAGGAGAAAGCGGCAGCTGCGGCGAGACTCCACATTGACAATCAGGAGAAGTCCATTATCAGGCAGATTCATTTTGACCCTGGAAAAAGGGTATGAGTTTGTATCAAAAGCTCTCTGTGCGGGAATACTCCCAATGTCGAAACAATCGGCAGATGGGAGATCACTATGTGGAATAAGGGAAAGACACTGGCAGTCTGCATGTTTGCAGCGGCTTGGTGGGGCGTTTTTTATCCGGAACTATACTTTACCGAGGAGACCTGCGAGGAGATTCAGATGGCCGAAGCGGATATGGCGGCCGAAAAATTTGAGTGCGGCGAAACAGATGGGGCAGTTAGAAAGATTGAGGCAGGAGAAGTCTGGCAGGCTTCCGGAGACAGTCTGGTGATAAGCAGCAGATTTCTGGAATGGTGCGAGGAGCACCTGAGGGCCGGGAAAGAAAAATAGAGAAAGGTTGTTTCATATCCATGAGCGGACAGGTAGAATGGCACAACAGCCCTATTGGGGTATTTGATTCGGGAGTTGGCGGCTTGACTGTGGCAAGAGAGATTATGCGTCAGCTGCCAAATGAACGTATCGTGTATTTTGGGGACACAGCCAGGGTGCCCTATGGGAGTAAATCTAAGGAGACGGTGACGAAATTTTCAAGACAAATCGTTCATTTCCTGGAAACACAACAGGTGAAGGCCATTGTGGCTGCATGCAACACGGCAAGTGCATATGCTTTAGAGGAGCTGGAAAATGAGGTGGACATTCCGATTATCGGTGTGGTGAAGCCGGGAGCCAGGGCGGCTCTTGCGGTTACAAAGAACAAGAAGATCGGCGTTGTGGCCACGGAAGCGACTATCAACAGCGGGATTTACAACCGATACATAGAAGAAAATGACAAAAATGTCAGAATTATGGGAAAGGCATGTCCTCTCTTTGTACCTTTGGTGGAGGAGGGATTGTGGGAGGATCCCGTGACGGACGAGATTGCCAGACGCTATCTGATGGAGCTGGTGGACAGCGGCATTGATACATTGATTTTGGGCTGTACACATTATCCTATGCTGCGCTCTACGGTGGCAAAGATTATGGGGAATGGAGTGACGCTTGTCAATCCTGCCTATGAGACGGCCAGAGAGTTGAAAGCGCTGCTTGTGGATAAGGGGCTGGAGAGTGAACACAGACCAGGGCTGGGGACGGAGCTGTATCGATTTTTTGTCAGCGACGCGGCCGATAAGTTTCAGCGTTTTGCCAATTCTATCCTGCCCTACGGTATTTTGTCCGCAAAAGTTATTAACATTGATGAGTTTTAGGGAGATAGACTGAGAAATCGCCTATTCGCGATAAACCGCTCAGAAATGAGGATTACTATGACAAAAGAAGTGTTGCTGACCCTTCAGGGACTGCAGTTTGATCAGCGGGAAGAGAATGCTGACAAGATTGAAACGGTCACTGTGGGCGATTATTACAAAAAGAATGACAAGCACTATGTAGTTTATGAGGAGGTTACAGAAGGGTTTGACTGTGCTACAAAAAACCGTCTGAAATTTGGCGGACAGATGGTGGAGCTTTCCCGGAACGGCCTTATCAATGTGCATATGGTTTTTCAGGAAAATAAAAAGAACATGTCCAATTACAATACGCCTTTCGGGCAGATTCTGGTGGGTATTGACACGAAGCGGATTACCATCGATGAGAAAGAGGACAATATTGTTGTGGATGTGGATTATGCGCTGGATATCAATTATGAGTTTCTTTCGGACTGTCATATCCATATTGATATCCGCTCAAAAGAAAACAGCGATTTCACGCTCATGTCATGAAACCGCTGTCATTGAGGCTATATAGCAAAATCTTTAAGTCAGTTCTGAGGGAATCGGTTATTTGACAGGTTTTGCGCCTGCTTTTTCCTGAGCCTTTTCCACAAGCTGTTTAAATTTGCTCTTTTTCTTCGTTGCAGCTACGGGCATTTTGCCATGCAGGCCTCTCACACTTGTGATGTATATACCGCTGACATCAGCTTTTACTTCCTTTTTGACAGGCACGGAGTCGAAAATGCTTTCTTCGCAGATTAAGGTCATGATCTGGGGGCCTATTTTAGCTTTCACTACCGGAAGCTTGGAGCCGCGCAGAAATTTAGGCGTTTGATCCAGAACAATCTGGGGCAGGCCGGCATCTTTCAGCTTCATTCGCTTTTTGTCAATGATAAGCATGGATACGGTTTGTCTGGCGGCGGCAATCTGTTCCTGCTGCTCTGCCTGCTTTTTTTGGGCTCTTTTTCCCAAAAAATATAAGACAACCACAGCGATGAGAAGAACCGCAAGGATTACCAATAGGACAATCGTAAATGTACTCATAAATCTGCCTCCTTTTGTATCTGTTCAGTACCTTCACAGATACATCACAGCAGCTATTTTTTTACCGGTGCAATGGATAGTTTATGTTACTGTTCATGTCGCACCGTGCGCCTGCCGCACAGTGTCGGCAGCAGCGCTAAAATGCCTGCTTCTTGGCATTTTGTGTGCATCAACAGTTGCAATTCACACGGAATAATCGTATATCAGTGCAGAATCTTGCGCACGTGTGAATTGTAATTATTTTATCATTGATTCCGTTAATGCGCAAGGAAAAGTTCTGGGCGGGTCTGCTTTTCAATGTATGATTTGATTGACAATGTGGTTTCTCTGAACTACTATTATGAAGTAGATAAAGATAAAAGGTAAAAAGGTGCAGATTATGAAAAGAAAAATCGTTACCAGCGCAGTGGTGTTACTTTCATCACTGTTTCTGACTGCTTGTGGAAGCAAAGAGTACCTGAAGGATATCAAGGCGGAGAAATATGTGACGCTGGGGGCTTATACAGGAATCGAAGCCGCGGTGGCAAAGATGGAAGTTCCGGAGGGGACGGTGGAGCAGTATATTTCGGATAACTTTCTTGCGCCGATGGCAGAGAAGAAACCGGTGACAGGCAGGGCAGTGCAAGAGGGGGATGTGGCAAACATTGACTTTGTAGGATATCAGGACGGCGTTGCCTTCGATGGCGGCACAGGGACAGATTATGATTTGACAATCGGTTCCGGGCAGTTTATCGACGGCTTTGAGGAGGGATTGATTGGTGCGAATGTAGGGGAAAAGCGGAGCCTGCACCTGAGCTTTCCTGATCCTTATAATGGTAATCCAGATCTGTCAGGACAGCCAGTTGTGTTTGAAGTGACGATAAATAGTATCAGCGAGAATGTCAATCCCGAGCTCACGGACGAACTGGTAAAGAAGCTGGGTGAGGCTGGGTATAATATAGGCGGATCCAAAACAAAACAAGAACTGACTGATTGGGTCAGCAACCTCTATGAACAGTCAGTGGAGAGCACTTACGAAAATGAGGTTGAGACAGCTCTCGCTTCTACTATTATGGAAAGATGTACGTTTAAAGAGCTGCCGGACGAGATGATTGCGCGTTATACAGAGAGTATTGAGAACAATATGAATGCGAGAGCGGCCTCTTTGGGCATGACTCTTGTGCAGTATATGCAGCTTTATCAAGGTCTTGACGAGCCAGGATACCGTGCAGCATTCGAAGAGCAGGGTGTGCGGATGGCGAAGCAATATGTTATGTATCAGGCAATCGCTGACAGGGAGGGACTTGCGCCCACAAAGGAGGAGATTGCGGAGGAAACCTCCGCGTTGATGACGCTTTATGGATATGCTTCCGAGGAGGAACTCAAAAGGAGCGTAGATATGGAGTCCTTGGAGGAAGACTTGATGCGTAAAAAAGTGGTAGCGTTTCTGAAGGAGAATGGCAGCATTCATGAGCCTTAAAAAGGCATGGCTCAGATGAAGAAAATAGATAATGGGAGTTAAGATTGAAAATAAATTTTTCAATCGCGAGATTTGTGTCTGCGCGCTGCTTGCCGCAAACTCGTAATCCATATATGGATTTGTGCAGTAAAGCAGCGCAGAAATGAGGGAAAAATGAATTTAACGGATATCAAGGATTTATATCGCAACAGCGAGGCGTACATTGAAAAAGAGGTGACTGTGGGCGGCTGGGTCAGGAGCATTAGAGATTCCAAGACTTTTGGCTTTATCGTGTTAAACGATGGTACTTTTTTTGAACCGCTGCAAGTTGTCTATGCGGACAAACTTGCAAATTTTGATATGGTTTCCAAATTAAATGTGGGTTCTGCCATTGCAGCGAGGGGCAGGATTGTGGCGACACCTCAGGCGAAGCAGAAGTTTGAGATGCAGGCGGAGGAAATTATTGTGGAAGGTGTTTCTACAGCGGACTATCCACTGCAGAAGAAGAGGCACAGCTTTGAGTATTTGCGCACTATTTCCCATCTGCGTCCAAGAACCAACACGTTTCAGGCGGTTTTTCGCGTGCGCTCTCTGACAGCCTACGCGATCCACAACTTTTTCCAGGAGAGGGGATTCGTGTATGTACACACGCCGATTATCACTGGCAGCGACTGCGAGGGTGCTGGTGAGATGTTCCAAGTGACAACTATGGATTTAAATAATCTGCCAAAGACGGAGGATGGACAGGTTGATTACAGTCAGGACTTTTTCGGAAAACCCACCAACCTGACCGTGAGCGGACAGCTGAATGTGGAGACTTATGCTTTTGCTTTTAAGAACGTATATACTTTTGGCCCCACTTTTCGGGCAGAAAATTCCAATACTACCAGACATGCGGCGGAGTTTTGGATGATTGAGCCGGAGATGGCTTTTGCGGATCTGACGGATGATATGATGATAGCGGAGGCTATGTTAAAGCATGTGATCCGCTATATATTGGAGAATGCACCTGAGGAGATGAATTTCTTTAATCAGTTTGTGGATAAGGGTTTGATTGAGAGATTGAACCATGTGCTTCATTCCGATTTTGCCCATGTGACTTACACAGACGCAATAAAAATTTTGGAAAAGCACAATGATGAATTTGAGTACAAGGTATCTTGGGGCTGCGATCTGCAGACTGAACATGAGAGATACCTGACGGAGCAGGAATTCAAGCGGCCTGTATTTGTGACGGATTACCCCAAGGAGATCAAGGCTTTCTATATGAAGCTGAACGAAGACGGGAAGACGGTAGCGGCTATGGACTGTCTGGTGCCGGGCATCGGTGAGATCATCGGAGGCAGCCAGAGAGAGGATGATCTTACGCTTTTGGAGAAGCGTATGGACGAGCTTGGACTGAATAAGGAGGACTATCAGTTCTATTTGGATCTGCGCAAGTATGGTTCCGCCCGGCATGCAGGTTTCGGCCTTGGGTTTGAACGCTGTGTGATGTATTTGACAGGAATGGGAAATATCCGCGATGTGATTCCCTTCCCGAGAACGGTAAATAATTGCGAACTATAAGCATGTGGGAAGACAAATCGTGCGAGAGCGGGCATAGGGATGAAAAAGAGCTTTAAGAGGCGGCTGTATGTTATATTGACACTTATACTGTGTTTATCAGTGGTAGATCCGATATCGGCTACCACTATTTCTGATCTCCAGAAAGATCTCAAAAAGAATCAGTCCCAGCTAAAGAATACTCAAAAGCAGATTTCTGATGCGCAGGAAGCGCAGGAAGGTGTGGGTGAGGAAATAAACGAGATAGATGCGGAACTGGTAAGTTTAATTACGGATATCAATCTTATCGAGGAGGCTATCACCGAGAAGGAGGAGGAGATCGCAAAGACGCAGGTGGAGTATGAGGCGGCGGTAGAGGAGAAGGATGGACAGTACGAATCCATGAAGATTCGGATTCAGTTTATGTATGAGAAGGGAGAGTCCTCCTATCTGCATATGTTTTTTGGCGCCGCTAATATGGGTGATATGGTAAATAAAGCGAAGTACGTGGAGGAGCTTTACGATTATGACAGAAAGCTTCTTGCTGAGTATGAGGACACCGTACACCGCGTGCAGGAGCTTCAGGATACGCTGGAGGAAGATAAGTCTGAGCTGGAGACTTCGAAGACAGAGCTTCAGGAAGGGCAGGCGTATATGGAGGAGATGCTTGCCCAAAAAAGAACAGAGTATGAAAATTACAGCGTGATGCTTACCAAAGCAAAGCAGGAAGCGGCGACTTACACGGCGAGAATCAAGCAGGAGACTGCCCAGATCAGGAAATTGGAGGAGGAAGAGCGCAGACGAAAGGAAGAAGAGGAACGGAAAAGAAAGGAAGAGGAGGAGAGGAAAAAGAAGGAACAGGAGGCGCTGTTGGCTGCTCAGAGCAGGGATGATAAGGACGAGGACGATGAGAGTGAGCCGGAGGAAAACGCTAAAAAGGAGGAATCCAAGCCAGCTCCTTCCGGGGGCGGTGGAAAAGGACAGGAGATCGCAAATTACGCCTGCAAGTTTATAGGAAATCCTTATGTGGCGGGCGGTACCAGCCTGACGAACGGGGCGGACTGCTCGGGATTTGTGATGTCAGTCTACAAGAATTTCGGCATTTCACTGCCGAGAAGTTCTTATTCGCAGTCCACTGTCGGCAAGGGAGTTTCTTATTCAGAGGCAAGGCCGGGGGATGTGATTTATTATGGCGGACATGTGGGAATTTATATAGGCAACGGCCAGATTGTGCACGCCAGCACAGAGCGTACGGGGATTAAAATCACTTCAGCGACATATCGCAATATTGTGACAGTGAGACGTATTGTATAAATGAGAGCTCTGAAATAGAGATTGACATTTCATATGAGTGTGGGATAAAATACTCTTTGATAGATGTTGGCAGGAAGCTGACAGGGGGATAGAAATTCCCAAAGGATAAGTGGGCGGTGTCCCGATCAAATATGTTAGAGATGAATACATATGGTGTCATGTATACACAGGAAGGTATACGATTCCCAAGAGGGGAGCGGGTACCTTCTTTTTTAGTGAGCAGAGATAGGAGAGAGCAATGAATATATCAGATTTTTTCAGAGAGAATCCAAGAGCCGCAGTGGCTTTTTCGGGCGGTGTGGATTCTGCGTATCTGCTTAGTGCGGCAAAGCAGGCGGGAGCCGACGTGGGGGCTTACTATGTAAAGAGTGCTTTTCAGCCGCAGTTCGAGTTGGAAGATGCGATCCGTATTGCCAAAAAACTGGATGTGAATATGAAGATCCTCACGGTAGATGTGCTTGCAGATCAGATAGTGGCTGAAAATCCTGCTGACCGCTGTTATTTTTGTAAAAAGCTTATTTTTACAACAATTATGGAAGCGGCGGGGACAGACGGATACAAAGTGCTTCTGGATGGTACGAATGCCTCCGATGAGGAAGGGGACCGTCCGGGGATGCGGGCGCTTAGGGAACTTTCTGTGCGTTCTCCGCTTAGGGAGTGCGGTCTTACCAAGGATGAGATTCGCAGACGTTCAAAGGAGGCTGGGTTGTTTACCTGGGATAAACCAGCTTATGCCTGTCTGGCCACAAGAATCCCGGCGGGGGAGAGGATTACCAAGGAGAAGCTTGAGGCCGCGGAGGCAGCAGAAAAGGATCTCTTTTCATTAGGATTTACGGATTTTCGGGTGAGGCGTTTTGGAGGTGCGGCAAGACTGCAGTTTCAGGCGGGACAGCTTTCGTCCGTGCTGGAAAGGCGAGAGGAGATTGTGGCCAAGTTAAAACAATATTACAGCGCAGTTTTACTTGATATGGAGGTGAGGGAGTGAACAGTTATAGGGAGATACTGGAACAAGTGCGGGACGGAGCAGTCTCCGTGGAAGATGCGCTTCTTGCCATTAAAAAAAAGCCGTTTGAAGATATCGGATATGCAAAAGTGGACTTGCACAGGGGCGTCAGACAGGGGGCGCCGGAGGTAATTTTTGGTGCGGGAAAAGAGTCAGGGCAGATAGCGGGTATTGTTGATAGTATGAAACAGAATGGACAGGAAACTATCTTGATTACCAGGCTTTCTCCGAAGAAAGCAAAAAAAGTGGCGAAGCGGCATGAGATGACTTATCATGAGCAGGCACGAATCGGTATTGTGGGGCAGGTGCCCAAGCCTGATGGAATTGGGAAAATTGTGGTTGCCACCGGGGGTACGTCCGATATTCCGGTGGCGGAGGAGGCAGCACTCACAGCGCAGGTTCACGGCAATGAAGTAGTGCGGCTCTACGATGTGGGGGTAGCGGGATTGCACCGCCTGCTGTCTCATATGGATGAGATTATGAGCGCATCGGTGATCATTGCCATTGCGGGCATGGAGGGAGCGCTTGCAAGCGTGATCGGCGGATTGGCAGACTGCCCGGTGATTGCGGTGCCCACAAGCGTGGGCTATGGCGCTTCTATGAATGGAATTTCCGCCCTTTTGTCTATGCTGAATTCCTGTGCCAGCGGTGTGTCAGTCGTGAATATCGACAACGGGTTTGGAGCAGGATATTTGGCGAGTATGATTAATCACAATAGGAAAAGCACTTGATGGAGGAACGAGTATGAGAACATTGTATTTAGACTGCAGTATGGGTGCGGCGGGGGATATGCTGACGGCTGCACTGTTGGAACTTCTGCCGGAGCGGGAAAAGATTGTGGAACAGCTGAATGGGCTCGGTATTCCCGGTGTGGAAGTAAAATGTGAGCCGACAAAGAAGTGCGGCATCAGCGGTACCCATGTCACCGTGCGGATCCATGGGCAGGTGGAGTCCGAGGAGATGTATGATCACGCGCACGGACACGACCACAGCCACGAACATAGCCATGACAATGGAGAGGGACATCAACACGACCGTGAGCATGGGGATCAGCCTCACGAACATCATCACCACAGTGGTATGCATGAGATCGAGCATATTGTGGAACATCTGGCAGTATCGGAGCGGATACGGAAGGATATTATTTCTGTATTCGGCATGATTGCGGAGGCTGAGAGCCATGTACACGGCATGCCCGTCAGGGATATACATTTTCATGAGGTGGGTACCATGGATGCGGTGGCGGATATTGCCGCGGTCTGTATTTTGATGGATCGGCTTGCGCCGGATCAGGTGATAGTTTCTCCGGTGCATGTGGGCTGTGGGCAGGTAAAATGTGCTCACGGGATATTGCCTGTACCGGCGCCGGCTACGGCTCATATCCTGAAGGATGTGCCAATTTATGGTGGAAAGGTACAGGGAGAACTCTGCACGCCTACGGGTGCGGCACTGCTAAAATATTTTGCAACATGCTTTGGGGATATGCCGGTTATGCGGACAGCGGCGATTGGTTATGGGATGGGGAAAAAGGATTTTCCGGCGGCCAACTGTGTGCGTGCTTTGTTGGGGGAGACTGCGGAAACAGGTGATACGGTGGCGGAACTTAGCTGTAACGTGGATGATATGACAGCGGAGGCGGTGGGATTTGCCATGGAGGTTCTCTTTTCGGCGGGGGCGCTGGAAGTGTACACGGTTGCCGCTGGAATGAAGAAGTCAAGACCAGGACTTGTGCTGCATGTGATGTGCAGGGAGTCTATGAAGGAAGAGATGGCAGCACTGATCTTTAAACATACGACGACCATAGGCATTAGAGAGAATATTTCCAGAAGATATACACTGGGACGTTCCGTGGAGACGGTGCAGACACCTTACGGGGAAGTGCGCAAAAAGATTTCCACGGGGTACGGTGTGACAAGAGAAAAATATGAGTATGAAGATTTGGCACGTATCGCCGGAGAAAGAGGAATGTCGATCAACGAGGTTTTGGAGGCCTTACATGAAACATGAGGGACGATATGATAAAATCAGCGAAGAATAAGAACAAAACAATCGGCTTGTTCTGCACGGCTGTGATACTGATATTGTCAGCCTGCGGCACAACAGAGATCGGAGAAAAGGAGAAGACGAGCAGCGAACAGGCAAAAAGGGAACAGACAGCGGCAGATCAGGCAGAACCGGTTACCCTGGTCTATGGCAGCGGAGACTACACCCGTATTAATCCAGCCATGGATGAGCACGGTGAAATCAATATCCTGCTCTTTAACGGTCTCACCGCCCATAACGGAGAGAATGAGGTGGTGCCCGGTCTTGCAAAGAGCTGGGAGTTTGACGATGCGTCCAATACTTACACCTTTTATCTGGAGGAGGGGGTAAAGTGGCACGACGGGGAACCTTTCACAGCGGCGGATGTGAAATTTACCATCGAAGCGATTATGGACCCTGAGAATGGTTCCGAAAATGCGCCGAATTATGAGGATGTGGAGGAAATTACAGTAGTGGACGAGCAGACAGTCTCTTTCCGCCTGTCTGCTCCCAATGTGGCATTTCTTGACTATATGACCATGGCTGTGCTGCCAGAGCATCTGCTGGCGGGAGAGAATATGCAGGAGTCCGATTTTTTCCGCAATCCGGTGGGAACGGGGCCTTATAAGCTGGAGAGCTGGGATGCGGGGCAGGCTATCGTTCTTGCAAAAAATGAGGACTATTTTATGGGGGCACCTCATATCGACAGGGTCATTTTTAAGATTGTTACGGATGACAATGCAAAAACTTTGCAAATGGAGGCAGGGGAGCTGGATCTTGCGCTGCTGACACCCAAGGATGCTGCCAGCTTTGCGAATCGGGAGGGGTTTTCCTGCTATGATATGCGGACCTCCGATTACCGGGGGATTCTGTTTAATTTTCACAATGATTTTTGGAAGAAAAATAGGGATATCATCCCGGCAGTATGCTATGCAATTGACAGGCAGGCTATTATAGACGCAGTTCTGCTGGGACAGGGAATGCCCGCCTATGGGCCGCTTCAGCAAAATATTTATAATAATGAAGAGGTGGAGCATTACGACTATAATCCCCAAAAGGCGAGAGAAATTCTGGAAGGTGCAGGATGTGTTGAGGGGGAGGATGGGATCTATACAAGGAACGGAGAACGCCTCTCTTTTGTGATCAGCGTGGGTGCAGGGGATCAAGTGCGTGTGGATATGGCCCACGCTGCGGCGCAGCAAATCCGGGAAATTGGAATCGACTGCACAGTGGAGATTCCAACAAGGATTGACTGGAATGGTCAAATGGCGTATTTGATCGGCTGGGGAAGTCCTTTCGATGCGGACGATCACACTTATAAGGTGTTTGGTACGGACAAGGGGGCGAATTACAGCGGCTATTCCAATGCGTTGGTGGATCAATATTTGATGCAGGCACGCGAGTCGGCGGATCCGCAGGTGCGTGCAGAGGCTTACAACCGGTTTCAGGAGGAATTGGCGAAGGACCCCGCCTATGCTTTTATCTGCTATATCGATGCAAACTATGTGGCGAAGTCTTCCATCCGCGGTATTTCTCCGGATACGGTTATGGGTCATCACGGCGTAGGCATCTTCTGGAATATTGCGGACTGGACGATGGAGGAGTGAGCCATGCCGGATTTGCTGGAAGTAAAAGATTTATCAGTCAGCTTTTATCGCCCAGAGGGAGAGCTGCAGGCGCTTAAGAATGTGAGCTTTTCGCTGCATGCGGGAGAGATACTGGCAATTATGGGAGAGACTGGGTGTGGGAAGAGCGTGCTCTGTAAGAGTATTTTGAAGCTCCTTCCTGATATGGCAAAAATCAAGACAGGGCAGATTTATTTTAAGGGAGAAGAGATCAGCGCATATTCGGAAAAACAGATGCAGAGACTTCGAGGCAGTGCATTTTCCATGGTGTTTCAAAATCCAATGACGGCATTGAATCCTTGTATGAATGTGGGAATGCAGATTTCAGAGGCGGTACGTCAGCGTCAGCCGGAACTTTCCAGACGCGGACGGCAGGAGCGGGTGGAGGAGTTGATAGAACTGGTAGGTCTTGATCATCCCGGGGAGAGAAGGAGACAGTATCCTTGCCACTTTTCCGGCGGAATGGCCCAACGGTGCGTAATCGCCATAGCGCTGGCGGCGAAACCGGAAATTCTTTTTGCGGACGAACCAACCACATCTTTGGATGTGACGGTGCAGGCCCAAATTTTAGAGCTGCTCTTAAAATTACGGGAAAAAACGGGGATGACGGTTGTCTTTGTCACCCACAATCCGGGTGTGGCAGCCAGGGTGGCAGACCGCGTGGCATTGATGCGTGAGGGTAAGCTTTACAGAATTGCAGAGGTGGAGGAATTCTTTGAAGAGTCGATACATAATCAGAATTGTATATAGTGTGGTAAAGTTTGCGTTGAGCGTCATTGTTTTGTCTGTTCTAGTGTTTACGATTTCCAGGCTTGCACCGGGAGATCCTCTCTACGCTTATTATGGAGAAAGGGTAGAGAAAATGAGCATGGAGGAGCAGGAGCAGGCGAGGGAGAAGCTTGGTCTTGGTGAATCGATTCCCACACAATATGTACGATGGTTTCAAGGAGCGATACACGGTGATTTCGGTATTTCTTACAAATATAAAATGGATGTGAAAGAAGTGATCGCTGAGCGCATCGGAAATACCTTTTTCTTAGGGGGGCTTGGATTTGCGCTTATTTTTGCGTTGTCACTTTTTATCGGACTTTTCTGCGCATGGAGGGAAGATAAAATAGCAGACAGAGTGATCTGTGGAATTGGCACGCTCACGAGCTGTATTCCAGAATTTTGGATGTCACTGCTGCTCATACTGGTGTTCGCAGTGTGGCTTAAGTGGCTGCCAAGTTCCGGCGCTTATTCTGTTGGAAAGGAGAGGAGTCTGACAGACAGGACTGCGCATTTGATTCTGCCTCTTATTGTGGTGGTACTGGGGCATCTGTGGTACTATGCTTTTCAGGTGCGTAACAGACTGCTCGAGGAAGTGCGGGAGGACTATGTGCTTTTAGCCAGAATGAAGGGGTTGTCGGGGAAACGCGTGCTTTGCCGGCACTGTCTGCGGAATGTTCTGCCCTCTTATTTCAGTATGATGGCGATTGCCTTTCCCCATATTCTGGGTGGGACTTATGTGGTGGAGACGGTATTTTCCTATCCCGGAATTGGCACGCTGGCTTACGAGAGTGCCAGGTACCAGGACTATAATCTGTTAATGCTGGTGAGCCTTCTCACAGGTACTCTTGTGATTTTCTGCAATATACTGGCACAGTGGATCAATGCATGTATTGATCCCCGGATTGGCGCGGGGAGGGAAAGCAGGCAGGGGGAGGTGGGAAGTCTGTGAAAAAGAAATTCCCTGTGTTTTCCTTACTGATCTTGATGATAATAGTGATTGGTTGTTTTGGATGCGGCCTGTTTCTGACAAAAGATCCCAGATATATGGATCTTGCGCACTTTGACACTGCTCCGAATAAGGAGTTTCTCTTCGGCACGGACAGCATGGGCCGGGATATTTTTTCTATGATCTGGTACGGCGGCAGGATTTCTCTGTTGATAGGCTTTCTTGCAACGCTTCTCTCCACATTCCTGGCAGTTCTGGTGGGAAGTGCGGCTGGGTATGCACCGGCGTGGGCAGATGGGATTTTGATGAGGGCGACTGAGCTTATTCTCAGTGTGCCGAGTCTGCTGTTGACAATATTTTTACAGGCGGCGGCAGGAAAAGCAAATAGGTATAGTTTGGCAGTGGTGATTGGCTTGACAAGCTGGATGGGCATGGCAAAGGTTGTGAGGACAGAGATTTTACAGTTGAAAAACACAGAATATGTGCTGGCAGCCAAATGTCTTGGAGGGGGTTTCTTCCATTTACTTTGGCGGCATCTGGTCCCTGGTCTTGTGCCGTCTATCTTGTTTATGGTGGTCATGAATGTGAAAAATGCCATGGCAGCAGAAGCAACTTTAAGTTTCATGGGACTTGGACTCCCGGTAGAAGAGATTTCCTGGGGCAGTATGCTCTCGCTGTCGGAGAATGCGTTTCTTACCCACGCCTGGTGGAGCGTTTTGATTCCCGGTCTTTTTCTGGTGGGAACGATTTTTTGCCTGACAAATCTTGGAAACTATATGAGGAAGAGCATAAACAAAAGACACAGCAATCTCTAATCCGTCTGATCAATGGTGACTTCCACGGGGATTTCCAGCCATGTGGCTTGAAAAGTCATATCTTCATATATGGGCTTATATGCGTCAAATGGAACGCCGTATTCGTTTATCCATCCCAGAAAGAGGGAGGGAGAACGGTAGCGGACCGGAAGTGGTTCGCAGGAAGGGAGTTCACCGTCTTTGACGTAATGTACCTGCCAGATTTCATCATCTATGATAAAAGAGAGATTGTGATAAACAGTGCCTTTCAGCCATACTTCATTCAAAAAATGCCGTCTCTGCTCAATAAAGTATTTTAAGTATCTGACACTATTGTCATATTCTTGATAATATTGATAGCGGTTTCCAAGCGTTTCCCACCTGACACGGTCCATCGCCACAGAAGCCCGGCTGCTCTCTACCATTTCGTCGAGTTTGTAATCCAAAAGATCGTCAAGATAGGGCAGAGCTTTCTCCTTGTACATGTCTACTATATCGTTGTAAAAGTCTTCCTGTTCATAAAGCTGTGCAAAAATTTCTGTACTGTATACATGATTGTGAAGTTTGGTAATTCCAAAAGGATTACTGGCAATCTTGTCCAGATTGCAGTTGCCAAAAGCGACGTCGTAGTCCCATATTGGTCCGGCAAAAAGTTTTTTGCTCACAGCGTCATGAGGTTTGTAAAAAAAACTGCTTGTGACACCTCCGTCATAATTTTTTGATATTTCTTCCACGAGGTATTTCTGGACAAAGGAAGTGGTATCAATATATTCCGAGTAATGTCTGCCCGTTTCGGGATGCCTGCCGTCCGGCTGTTCCACGGCATCCTGAAACAGCTGCATGATATCCGCAATATAATTGACTTGATTTTCCGATGCGTATAACGGACTCTGCAAGGTATATCGATCCCCCTGATCCGTGATAAATCCGCTGATTTCCGTTTCAAACCGTGTGGAGAGTTCTCGTTCCAGAAGATAACCGCCGGTCAGATCGTCAGGCTCGATATTTGTATTAACCCATTTTCTAGTGCCGTCTTCATTTTGAAGCCGTTCCAGTTTCTCTAATTCTCTGTCATTATATGCGTCGTCCACATAGGAATCCATGTTTTGAATGGCAACGCCTTCCTCGTCTACTCTGATTTTTTCTGTAAGATAATAATTTCCGTAATAGACATGGTTAATATACAGGTCAATCATTTGACTTTCGGGAATATAATTCATATCAAGTTCTCTGGCAAGATCTGAGACAATCTGGTTGCGGAGTTTTGTCTCATCATATCCATTGGCAAGAAGATTAAAGGAGCGTGCCGGACCGAAACCGAAGAGATCGACTTCTTTTTGCAGCTTTATCTGATAGGGCTTTTTGGAAAGGCCCCAGGTGGAGTTTCCTCTTCCTTGAATGGATTTTACATTGCCGGAGTAAAGAAGCTGTCCAGATGTGCTGAATAGAAAAGCAGTGCCAGCCTCCTCATTGATCTTATCCGCATTGATATAATCCATGTCTCCGGATTTTGTAGTAAGAGACATGACGGGCAGGGAGGATGAAAACATAAAAAAGAGCTGGTTATGCAGGATAAGATTGCCCGCTTGATCCATTACAGACAAATCGTATGAGTTTTCTTCGGAAATATTACGAAGGATATCTGTCTCTTTGATTTCTATGTGATTGATATAAATATGGTTATTTTCCGTATCGCTAAGCACCAGCCCCGTTTCTCTAGCAAAGCTGGGCAGAAAAAAATAGCAGGTGCCCATATCGCTCTGCCAAAGTGTAACTTGAAAATCGGAAGCTTTGTCTTCTAAAGTAAGTATAATTTCGGGAAGCGGTTCTCCGGGATTTGTTTCGGGAAGCGGTGTTTCGGTAATTTGACTGGAATCAGCGCATTCCTGGGTGATGGGATCAATTTTTTGATCTGGAAAAACATCTTTCTTTTGTGTGTTCTGGAGACGTTCGTCGACGGAAGGATATCCTATTGTGATGAGCAGAAGCAGGCCGAGCATCATCACCAGTATCACTAGTTTTTTATTCTTCTGCATATGGCACCCCCATACAAATATAGTAAGGGGTAGCTTCTGATGTGTCAAGACAGCAAATGTTGTGTGTCAATTCGTATTTTTCAGAAACCGGATATAGCGAAGCAGCTCGCGTCTGTCACGGGCATTCAGTTTTTGCAGATCGTAGACCACATCATGCATGGTAATGTCACCCAGATATTTTCCGTTCAGATTGGTGTTGCCGAGATAACCTGTATCTGCACCAAGAAGATAATCTGTACTTACCTTATAGTATTTTGAGAGTTTAATGACAGCCCAGATTGGAATTTCACGGTGGCCATTTTCATAGTTAGAGTAGGTCTGCTGCGACACACCCAGATATTCAGCGACAGTTTTTTGTTTGAGATCTTTATCTTCCCGTAAATCTCTGATAATTGTGCGCAGCTCTTTCATTGGCGATTCAACTCCTTTCCACATATAGGACTGACATTTCGTTGTTATAAAATGCTATCACACAACAAAAAGTTGTAGACAAATAGACTACAAGATGAATTAAACAGCAATATGTAACAACATAGTATTGTGAATAGGAGAAAAAATATACAGAAATACACCTCAAAATGCTTCACAGTAAGATAAAGAAGCATTTTGAGGTGTTCGAGATCAGAACAAATGTATTTTCTTAATATAGAACTGTCACAGAATAGAGTGTTGATCAATCGTGGAGTTTGTCGGTTTTATTTTGTTTTTTCCCAATATGAGGATAAAATAAAAGAACAGAGAGCCGACTGATATCCTGGTAAAGACTTCTGCGAGTTGTTCGCTCAAAGCGACTGACAGTATCATGCGTACTGCAATAATTCCTATCATGCAGGCTGCTGCGATAAATGCTTTTTTCATATTATTGTATCTCCTTTTCTTTTCATTACTTAATTACCGTGAGGTGTTTTTGTTTCTAAAATAAGGATATCAAATATGAGAGGTTGCATCCATTGATTAGGCTTACAGTTTGCGATGGTAACTTACATTTTTGTAAGATTGGATGAAGAGCCTAACGCGGCGCTGCTTTTTTGTAATTTGATAGGACGAGTCCTGCGGATACCCGCGTTCATGTCAAATGCCGCGGCTGCTCCGCGCTTTTCTCCATGACATACCGCATCTGAGATACGCTCACTTTGCTGCAGTCGTATTGAGCGATCTGCATTTTTCTTTTTATGGAAAATGTCTCCTTTTTATAGATTGATTCTAGAACGGTTAGTGTGGGCTGTGAAATAGGGAGCATAGAGGGCATAGGTGTGGAATAGACATCTATGCCTTAATTGTATTTACGGTAGAGCAGACCTTCTAAAATATTTAATTGTGTAATGAAAATGCTGAGGGTATAATAGAACTATAAAATATCTATGAAGTATGGGATATTTTGGTAGGCGTAAGAAATGTTATTGAGTGAGACGAAAGAAGAATTGGTGCGAGACTGACATCAAAAAGCGCTTTATTGGTTGAATGGCAGCTATTTTAACTGGGTGATGGAATATAAAGAGACAGGCAGGGCTATAGGATAATTTGATGTGCGTATACGGGAAGATGGAGGAGAAACAGATGGGCAGATTAAAAGAACTTCGGAAATATGTGGATCAGGAATTAAATAAGATAGAGGATGTGGACAAACGAAATGGCGCAATCGTACATCTTTACGGTGTATCCCTTGCGGCTGCAATGATTGCAAGGAAGCGTGGGCTTGATCCGGAACTTTCCTCAATGGCGGCAATGCTCCATGATCTGCATGCATATAAGACCGGATCATATGATGATCATGCACACAGGGGTGCGGAACTTGCGGGGAATATTCTCAGGGAATTGAGACTGACAGATGAGGGCGAGACGGATATTATCTGTTCCGCGATATACCATCACGATGACAAGCTTGTGACGGACGGCCCGATGGATGAGGTTTTGAAGGATGCGGATGTCATTCATCATTGCATGAATGATTTATCGAAACCTGTAAAAGAAAAAGAACAGGTACGTTTCGATAAGCTGTGTGCCGAGTTCGGGATGTGAGTTGAAAAAGGTTAGTATGAGATGTACCGCAAAGCGATCCATTTTTGCTGTATGTAAAGGCCGGATAGGATAAAATGAGAAAAAGCGAGGATGTTTGGAATATGTCGGATACGGTGTATACTATTAGCCAACTCAAAGAGAGGCTGATACCAATTTTTATAAATAATAGAATAAAGAGAGCGGTTCTCTTTGGTTCTTACGGAAAAGGTAAGGCAACAAAAGAAAGTGATATTGATTTGGAAATTCAAAAAACGGGAGTATTAATGTATGAAAAATGAAGTAATTATCGGAAAATGCTGGGTTATATTGAGAAAGTATTAAAATATACGCAGGGTTTGGATTACGATACTTTCGTAAAGCAGGAAGTGATAATGGAAGCATGTATATTCAATTTGAGTCAATTAGGTGAATTGGCGGATAAGATTGACAATGAATATCGGACGGTTCACAGAGAGATTCCATGGAGTCAAATCTATGGTTTAAGGAATCGAATTGTGCATGATTATGAAGGTGTAAATTTTATGCTTGTATGGGAAATTATCTGCAATGATTTACAAGAACTTAGAGAAATGTTAGTAAGCATAAAATGATTTGCAAGGAAGACGGGTGAAGACAGAAATGAGTACAATTATTGTAATCATGCTGGCAGTCAGAGAAAGAAATCCTGTTTATTACCATAAAGATACAAAGATGTTTGACTGGATTCCCTATTCTAAAGCGGATAACATGGATATGTATTTGAACAAGCTTCATGAATTGACTTTGTACGAAGACTTTGTTGATGCATGTGGGGATATCTATATACAGATATTCGATGGATGGACTGAAGAAAATGATTTGTGTTTTACATCCGGGTAAGACCGCACCGACCAGACTTTCCATGAAGGTTACGGGTAAGGTAATCCAGTGCGGATCTATGAGGGAGGTTTGCCATGAAGAAATATATTCATGTTGTAATTGGTACTGACCTGGAGACGCTTTGGGGTATAACAGCATATTATCCCAATTTAGATAAATGGAAACAAGACTTAAGGACGAGGAGGTAGGATTAGGTATGACTTGTTTTACTTGTAAAGGCGATATGGAAAAGTCTTTGACAACTTATATGACAGAGTGTGATGGCTGCTTTCTTATTATTAAAAATGTGCCTTGCTCGAAATGCACACAGTGTGGTGAGGACTGTTTCAATGGTGTGACGCTTCAGAAGATTGAGGTGATTCTTGAAAAATTTAAAACAATGTTGACAGAGATAGCTATTGTAGATTATAACAAGGCGGCTTAGCATGGAATTGTGAAGCCGAATGTAACGCTGACAAGCTTTCATTTTTAAAGCATGTAGTCCGTCCTATTAGAGAGTGAAGGGGATGACTATGAATAAACCGATTGTAAGCGAGCGCTTCGATGTAGATGACATTAGAAAGATGCGTGAATATAACTCGTTGCGTCACATTAATATGACACCGGCGGAAATAGTAGAAGACACGAAAAAGGGAGCGGCGGTAATCCTTGAGCGTTTACAGGAGCGGCGCGCTTTAAAGATATAAGGCTGGATGAAGGCATTCTTATGGCAGAGAAAATTGCTGATTGAGGAGAATCATTAATATGACAGATGAAATTTTGTCTTTGCAGGACAAAATAAAATGTTTGGAAAAAGAAAATCAGTATCTAAAATCCCTGCTTGATCAAGCGGGGATTTCTTACTCAAAGGAGAAATTGCGACAGTGTGAAACATTTAAGGAGAATACGAAGTATTCTCTGAATCGAGCACGCGGGTGCTCGATTTCTTATCATGCGTCTGATGAAATGAAAAACAGGGATTTATTTGATTCCGATCAAGGAGCTAGAATCATCTCCAGGGAGATTACCGATTATGACGTCAATCTGTTTTTCTCTATGTTTTGGGGACGTACGGATGTGTACGCTAAACGTACTGTGAAAAA
This sequence comes from Lachnospiraceae bacterium UBA7060, assembly GCA_002493835.1. Classification (GTDB taxonomy): domain Bacteria; phylum Bacillota; class Clostridia; order Lachnospirales; family Lachnospiraceae; genus UBA3282. The sequence continues at coordinate 55,207 of DLAA01000079.1, forward strand.
ATCTACGGGAGAGATCCATTATTACACGCAATGCTACAATTTTTATAAGACGGGCTGTCCAAGAATGAGCGGCAGTAAGATCAGGTGTCAGGATTGTAAAAGGCAGGCATATAAAAAGCTGGAGAAACAGCAGATCATGGCACATTTAAAGGGGGTATTGGAAGACGCGTCAGACGTAATAGGCATCTATCCGTTGTTAGAGGATGACACCTGCAGATTTATTGTATTTGATTTTGACAACCATGACAAAAATGCGGAGAAACGTGATTTTGCCAATACGGACGGTATCTGGAAAGAAGAAGTAGATGCACTGTGTGAAATATGCGTCATCAATGGTATAGATCCTCTGGTGGAACGATCACGATCGGGACGCGGCGCTCATCTCTGGATATTTTTTCAGAAGAAAATGGAGGCTTCCCTGGCAAGAAAATTTGGGAATGCCTTGTTAAGAAAAGGGGCAGAATCTGTCAATTTGAAATCCTTCCGGTTTTATGACAGAATGCTGCCAATGCAGGATCATCTTTCGCAGGGCGGCATTGGCAACTTGATCGCGCTGCCACTGCAGGGACAGGCTATCAAAGAGGGAAACAGCGCATTTGTGGATGAAAATTGGAACGCATACCCGGATCAGTGGAAAATATTGTTAAGT
>DLAA01000023.1 GCA_002493835.1 Lachnospiraceae bacterium UBA7060
GTACTATTTATATTCTAACACCAGCCCCAGGAATATCAGGATGCGGTGATTTCCACAGATACAGTAACCAAGAGCAATGACCGGACGCTGACCGGCCTTACGATTCTCCAGCCGGGCAAGCGGGCAGCGCCAACGGTCTATCTGGAACCCCTTGCGGAACAGGTGGAAAAAGGACGGCCTCTGGATTCCGTTATACGGCAGATCGCGGAGATACAGATTACTTATAAGGATCAGATTCCGATGGATGTATCAACGCTTGAACACTATGAGACAGTACGCCCGCTGCTGTCGATCCAAATGTGTGACCCGGAGCTGAACCGGGAATATCTGAAAGACAAGCCCCATATCCCCTGCGGCGAGCTGGCGGCATTTTACCGGATCGAGGTGGCAGCAGACCAGGAAGGAACGGTCTCTATCGCAGTCACGGAAAGCCTGCTGCAAAGCTGGGGGATCACAAAAGAACATCTCCATAGGGACGCTGTACAGGCGGAAAGCGAAAGAAATCCGGTCTGCTTCTACGACATGAATGATGTAATGTCCGAAATCATGTTTTCCGAAAAACCGGAGAATCTTTTTTATCAGGAGGAACCCCTGGATATTGGATTTACACCCCTGTATGTCCTGACAAATCAGAATAAGGTAAATGGGGCGGGCGTGCTGGCACAGGACGGCGTACTGGAAAAAATCGGCGTGTTGATCGGTTCTGACTTTTATGTCCTTCCTTCGTCTATCCATGAAGTGTTGATTGTCCCGGATAATGGAACTATGCAGCTTGCAGAGCTGGAGGATATGGTGCGGGAAGTCAATGCCACGCAGGTTGCACCGGAGGAACCCTTTCCGATAAGGTCCAGTATTATGACCGGGAGACAAAGACGTTGGGGCGTAAACAGGAAAAGAGCGTTTTGAAACAGCTTGCAGATAAAAAGGAACAGGTCAGGCAGGCAGAAACCAAGCCGCAAACAAAGCAGGCCCACCGCGGCGAAGCGAGCCTGTAAGAAATGGAGGTTACGGGAATGAAATTAGTGATTGCGGAAAAGCCCTCTGTCGCCATGTCACTGGCGGCGGTATTGGGTGCGAATGAGAAAAAGGACGGCTATATGGAGGGCGGCGGGTATCTGGTGAGCTGGTGCGTCGGCCATCTTCTGGAACTGGCGCAACTGGTGTTAGAATATAAATAGTACAAGTTAAAAGTGGAAAATTTCATAAAATAAGTTACAATAAAAGACAGAGAGGATGGAGATTTTTCATGAGTAAACAATATGACAAACAATTTAAAGAAGACGCAGTGCAATATTATCTGGAGCATAAAGAACTGGGATTAAAAAAATGTGCAGAGAATCTTGCTGTCAGCAAAACCGCTTTGGGTACATGGGTCAAGGCTGCCAAAGAAAATAATGGGGAAGTACCTGTAAGAGGTTCTGGAAATTACTCGAGTGATGAAGCGAAGGAAATCGCCAGATTGAAAAAAGAATTAAGGGATACACAGGACGCTTTGCAAATATTAAAAAAAGCTATCAGCATTCTGGGAAACTGACACAGGCTTGTTTCATTGAAGTTTCTAAATTGGAGAAGAAACGCAAGAGTGAACAAAAACGCCGGCTTAATGTCAGCGGAGTGCTGAAGATATTAGGCGTTTCGAGAAATGGATACTATACATTTAAAAGCAGAAAACCATCAGATAGACAACTTAAGAAGGAACAGAGAATGGATGAGATCAGGGAAATACACCAGGAATCGCATGAAATATACGGAGCTCCTAAAATCGCAGAGGAAATGCGGAAAAAAGGACATATAATTAGTGATAAAACAGTTGGCAATTATATGAAGGAAATTGGAATCCGGGCATGTTACACAAAACATTCTATGAAAACAACGATTCAACCGGATTTCAACCAAAAGTTCAAAAATCTCTTAAAAGAGCAGTTTGATCCGGAAGAGCCAAATGCTGTGTGGTGTTCCGATATTACGTATATATGGACCGATACCGGATTTGTTTATCTGACAAGCATAATGGATCTGTATTCAAGGAAAATCATATCCTGGGTATTAAGTGATACATTAGAAACGAAATGGGTTATAGAGGCAATCGAGAAAGCGAAAAAAGCCAGAAATGTGGATAAACCTAAGATCATGCATAGTGACCGTGGAATTCAGTACACCTGTGAAGCATATATGGAGGCGACAAAAGGCTGGAAAAGGAGTTATTCTAAAAAAGCGTATCCATGGGATAATGCCTGCATAGAATCTTTCCATTCCGTATTAAAAAGAGAGTGGCTGAATCGTTTTCGAATGATAGATTATGATCATGCATATCGACTTGTATTTGAATATATTAACACATTTTATAACACAGTGAGAATACACAGTCATTGTGGGTATCAATCGCCACAAGAGTACGAAAAGGAATATTTAAATAGAATGGAATTGGATATGAAAAAAGCAAGTTGAAGTTAGCCTTAGCTAATTAAATGGAATGGTAATTTTCCCGATTTAATTTGTACCAACACTTGACATAATACCA
>DLAA01000080.1:0-1752 GCA_002493835.1 Lachnospiraceae bacterium UBA7060
CCTCTCCCTGCTCCCCGATTCCCCAATCTGCCGGAATGCTGGAACACCCGCCCTGTCAGTCCTCTGTGGCTTATCACCGATTAGTTTCCTTTCTCCATAACCACAAGCCATTCACTATATTCTGGAAGCGGATTTAAGGATATTGCTTTGTTCATGTAATGCAAGGCAAGATAATGTGAACCCGGTGGTGTCAATGGTGTAAACACATAGTACGCCGCCAGAAAACTCAGATGTGCCGCCCGGACGGTATCACCATTTCCCTCATAATAGTGCAGTGATGTCAGTAAAATGAAAAAGAGGTTCATCCTGTCAATATCTGATGCCGAAACATAAAAATCATCTAAATCCTTACTGCCTATCTCCAGCACGTTGTCTTTTCCTATAATTGGTTCGTCAAACTTTATCCTCATCTTAATTCTCTTCTTTCCTATTTTACCAGAACGCCGGGGTGCCTGCCCTGTATTGTCTGGCTGTGATCTATTGCGGATATGCATCCAATACAACAGTGCATCTATCCAGACCTAATTTGCAGCTTCTCTCCAAAATAAGCCTTCTAAAAACGCAATCCTCTCCATAATGGATTGGACATCTTCTGCCGGATTATACACTGACAGATTTAGGCAGTCCCAATCAAAGACCAGCAGCGCATCCGCCTCCACGAACAGTACATTCAGCGTACCCGAATGGTTCTCCATAATTTCATAAACCGCCTCCTCTATCATTCCCGGAGAAGGACGGTCAACCCACCCATTCCACAGGATTGCCGCATGGTAATAGCACATCAGTTTCAAAATGACGGCAACAAACCTGTCTTTCAGTCCAATATGTTTATCGCTGCCAAGCAGATAATGCTCCACATCAAAAAACTGTCCTCCATTGTCCGCTTTCACCTGTTCTGGAAGATAATCCATGATAAAACGTGGCTTTTTCAGTAGTGCGTCGATTCTCTCCATTTTACTTTCCATCTTGTACCACCTGTTGCTACTTGTCAAGGATGTATTCATCATTTTTGATCACTTTTTCTTGGTCTGCCTTGTTTCCCATGCTCTAAGTCGTGGAGAATGACACGTTTTAGCTTATCCTCTACACTTTGGGTACTCGTATCAGAAAAATGTACCTCGACTAAATATCTTGTTTTATCAATCTTTTGTTGTAAACAGGGCGTTAATCGCCCTGTGGTGTTGGTCTGAATATTGTCGCTCATGTTCCTCCTTTTGGGCGTAAAAAAGACGCATGGTTTACAATTTACTGTTCCATGCGCCTTTACGCTGTTTTATTGATATTAAATTATTTCTCTGATTATGCTAACTGCATAACCTCGGCTTCTAATTCTTTTACATCACTATCAAGCAAATCAGGAAAACAATCAGATACTTCATCAATTCTTATTTTTCCTAATTTCAAAAGTCTGCGTGCATTTTCTTTTGTTGTTTTCCTAACCGCTTCCCTTGCCGCTTCATTTCTCATATCTTCCATAATTTTACACATGGTAGCAACTCCTTTCTCGTCCTGCTTAAAATATCGTGCCCTTTTAGCAAGCGTTTCATAGTTCATATCATCGGGGTTAGTGCACGCAAAATCATGCATTAGCTTACCAACTTCATCATTGCCCCTATATTTCCCATTAACATATATGATATGCGAACCATCACCAAACAATTCATTTCCTTCGTTGAATTCCACATACCGTTGTATATGATATATGGCTTGGTTTTTTCCCATAACATCATTCTCTGTAATAAAAATAACATA
>DLAA01000080.1:2114-2881 GCA_002493835.1 Lachnospiraceae bacterium UBA7060
CTGTTGTGCCTTGCCCTTTTTGCGCCTGCTCCTGCATCTGACCTTTGAATTTCTACGTCAAACTCTTTCTTAGTGCTATCTATTGCATGAACATCTAAAATAGCAGAACGCCCCTGCAAATTCTTCAACGGCTCTTGTGTCCTAATCGATTTGATTTTTATATCTTCTTGCCCTAAAACAATCCGTAGTATCAGTTCCACACCCTCAAAATTATCTGCAAGGCAGACAGTCATAAAATCATCGTCCATATATCGGAGTGCTTTCAGACGTTCTAAGTCCTGTTGATGTGTCTGCTCTGTTGTACTCAAAATATCACCTTCTTTCGCCATTTTTATTATACATCAGAGAATATCTTTTGAAAACTGAATTTTTCGTGAAATTTTCCTACTTCAATTCTTCCTCTCTCCGCTTAGTCCTGCTCTGTTGCCTGTTCTGCTGTCGGCTCTCGTTCTGAAGCTCCCTCTCAAGATTCTTCTTGTTGTAGCTGATTACCTCTGCATAGGCTAATTCTGTGGCTGTCTTGGTCTGCTCCCTGCCGATACTGTCATATTCAGACTGCAGAGACTGAATCTCGGCTTTCCACTGTTTCGGCGTTATCTTCTCGCCATTCTGTAAAAAGCTCTGCATACGCTCCTTTAATTCGGGGTACTTCGATAAGCTGTCCTTATGCTCCCTATCGTATTTCATCTTAGCAAGTCCTTTGAGTGACTGGCTCTCCTTATAGGTGGCTTGGATCGGCGCATAGAGGGCATACATTTTTGACAGTT
>DLAA01000080.1:3216-28220 GCA_002493835.1 Lachnospiraceae bacterium UBA7060
TTTAATCGGTTTAGTTTCTGCCCCATGGAAAGATGCACCGTTTCCAACTGTTGGTATCTCTGTTCCTTATCCGCTGTAAATTTTGCAAGGCTCTCATAGCTGTCTATCTTTCTTGTCGTGATGAACTTCTCCGCATTGTCGGCTGACTGCAAGGCGGTTCGGTCGGATATTCTTCTTAGGTGCTTTCCGCTGACAATCGGCAAGTCTAATCTGCCTTTGCGCTCCCTTACTTTTGCAATCATCTCCATAACTTCATTCTTCACGCTGACCGCCGTATTTTTAATCTTTTCATACTGTGCGCTGTGTACTTCCTGCTTGGCAAGCATGAGCATTTCTTTCGCCTGTTCTAACAGCATATTATTTTTGATGATTTCCCGATTGATATTGCCCCTCTCGGTCTGTATTCCCTTGCGCTCTAAAGCGTTGGCAACCGCCCCTATATGGATTGTCGGCTCTCTGTCAATGCCTTGTTCCTTAAAGGAACGGTGTTCCCAATGTAGCGCAATCCCCAACTGCTCATTGGTGGCATTGATTGTGTCGGCTAAATCTTTTCGCCACATCTTGGCGTTTTCTTGGCTGTTCCAGTCGGTGCTGTCTGCGGTGTGGCATTTCCATTGTTTACGGTTGCGCTTGTCAACTTTCTGCTGTCCTGTCTTTTTGTCAATGACGGGAATACGCTCCCCGTTTTCATCAAGGTCATACACTTTTTTCTGTTTCGCTCCCCATTCCCCTTTTTCCGTAAGAGGACGCAAGGTAAGCATTACATGGATATGGAGATTGCGCTGTCCTTTGTCATTCTCGCTGTCATGGATTGCCCAGTCTGCACACATTCCCTTGTCTACAAAATTCCTCTGCACATAATCCCTCACGACTTCCTCCGCAAGTTCATAACTCCATTCGTTGGGGAGTGACGCTTTTAACATTCTCGCAAGCTGTGCGTCCTGCCTTTTCTCTGCCAGTTCAACAGAGTTCCATAAAGCGGCTCGGTCTGCATACTCTTTGGGCGCATTGGGTGGGAGAGTGATTTCGCTATGGACTAAATCCTCATGGTATTTCGGGCGGTAGGTCTGCCCGTCAAACTCGCTGACAAGAACGCTCCTGCTGATGTACGAAGCCTTTTCAACTGCCGACTGCCCCTTACTCCGCCTGACTATGGAGAAACGTGTGCTTGCCTGTTTCGTTACATTACCCATACGCAACACCTACATTCTGCCAATAGGGTAGAGGGGCGCACTCATAGACTTTGCGTTCAGATAAAAGCCGCACTTTGGCTTTTGTCTGAACGCAAAGTTCACTAAAGGGTAGCAAGCGCAGCTTGCGAAGGGGAATTGTCGTTTCCCCTTTTGGCTGTCGCAAGACAGACAACGCCCTCCGCAGGAGTCCATGCAAGTGAAACTTGCCCCTCGGAGAGCGCACATACCACCTCTGGTGGTATATCTGTGCGCACCCCGTAAACGGGGTGGATATGTTACCTCGGCTTTCCAGTGTCATCGCCTTTGTCATTCCGTACCGCCCTCGCTTTCATTTTCGGCATTGGGGAGAGTGGATTGTGGGGGAGTGGTTTCTCGGCTTTCTGACTTGATTTTAGATATAATCTGCTGACACTCCCTTGTCTGCAAGGCAACCGACAGGATACGGTTTAACTCGCCCTCGTCATAGCGGTAGCAGTCGGGGAAATACTTCACAATGATACCGCCCATGATGTACTTGTGGTGGTTCTCGGCTTTGCGTTTCTTCTCATTCTGTTTTTTCTTTTCGTTGGCTACACGCTGTTGCGCCTGTTTCAATGCCTGCAAGGCTTTTTCTAAATTTCTGCTTGCGTCATTTTTGTTCTCAATCATTCCTGTTACCTCATTCTTTCTTTGCTGTGTTGATAGTTTCTGAAAACAAAAAGGACAGCTAAGACATTTGTTGCTTAATTGCCTTTCGCTGTCCTTTTCAGATTTTTGTTGAACCGATAGCCTATGCTCCGTATTGTCTGAATGTAGACTTGTCTGCTTGGACTGTCACCTATCTTCTGCCTGATACTGCTGATATGCCCTGTGACAGTGGCATAATCTCCAAAATATGCGCCATTCCAAACAATATTATAAATCTGTTCTGTTGTGAATACTCTGCCGGGGTTGCTTGCTAACAGATACAGTATTTCAAATTCTATATTTGAAAACCTTACCTCATTATCATTCAACAGGACAATTCTCTGCACCAAATCAATCTTTAATGCCCCGACTTGAATAACATCTGTGTCTTGGAATGTATTGCACCATTCAAGACATTTGCTGTTGCTTATGACCTCCAATATCCCGTTATAAATATCTTTTTCATCATCGGTAAAAGATAAAATCATTATTTTCCCATGACAATCACCGCCTTTCTTAAATCCTTTGGGAATGTGTCAACCTCCCGTAAATAAAGTTCCGATACTTTCACCATTTACTATCCCGTATAAAGATGATGGGTTTTTCCCGTTTGTAATGATTGTATCTATTCCCTGCTCTGTCGCATACTGGGCGGCTTTTAACTTTGTCCTCATTCCCCCTGTTCCACGTCTTGAACCTGCCCCTCCCGCCATTTGGTACATCTCGTCCGTAATCCTGTCAATTTTGGATATTAAGTGAGCCTGCACATTCCTGTGCGGATCGCTGTCATACAGACCGTCTATGTCAGAAAAAATAACCAATTTATTTGCCTGACACAATACCGCCACAACAGCGGATAACATATCATTATCTCCGAATAACTGTTCCTCTGACTGTATTTCATCATAGCTGACAGAGTCATTCGCATTTACAACGGGTATAATGCCCATTTCAAGCAGGGTGTTGAATGTGTTGATTAGATTTTCCTTCTTTTTTTCATTCGTGACATCTGCACTGCTCAATAAAATCTGACCGATTATCTTATCATATTCCTGAAAGTATTTGCTGTACAGGTGGATAATGCGGCACTGCCCGACAGAAGCCGCCGCCTGCTTATGCCTGATACTGCTTGGTCTGTATTTTAGGCTCATTTTATTCGTTCCTACTGCGATTGCGCCCGATGAAACCAATATCACCTCATATCCCATATTTTGAATATCGGCTATCACACACGCCAACCTGTCAAAAGATTGGAAATTGCTTTGCCCCATTTCATTTGTCAGCGTGGAAGTTCCAACCTTTACAATAATTCTGTTATGATACAAATTCATTTCACACCTCAATTATAACTGCCTCATGCTTTGCAAATGGCAGAAATTTTTTTATTATCAATTCGGTTTTTATCTTCATATACCCTGTTGTTGTTCCGTCACTGCAACCGTAATACTCCCCGTCCACAACTTCTTTGTCAAACACTAACTTAACCCTGTCCGCTGTGTCCAAAAGCATACTGAATACTGTTGCCGCACCTATCTTCGTTCCCAACATGGATTCCATTTTCTCCGCTGGCGCAAACGAAACTCGTGAAACTCCCAGTGTACCGCTGAAATCTTTTGCATGGAAAGGCTTATCTCCTTTTGTGATAAAAAGATAAAAGTCTGTCTGTTGCCTGTTGCATAAAAATAATGTCTTTACCATATCCATATTCAGTTTTTTATTGATTTCCTCACAATCCTCCATTGTGATTACCTCGTCAGTGCCTACACGCTCAAACGGTATCTGCAAAACCTCTAAAGCATGGTAAACCTTCTTCTGCAAATCTGTCTTATACTCTGTTGGCACTGTCCTTTCGATTTCGCTCACATAAATCATATGTTTTGACCTCTTTTCCTTGTTTTTATTTCTCACCTAGTGTATTCTAAATACAACGATTTGAAAAGCGAATATATATCATACTTTGCATGACATATTCAGATATAAGGAGTGAATGAAATGGACGTAAATATACAAAAATACTTGGCATTTGTGAAAACAGTGGAGTGTGGCAGTTTTACAAGTGCGGCAGAAATTCTTTCTTATTCCCAATCCGGCATAAGCCGCATGATAAACGATTTGGAAAAGGAATGGAATGTTTCTTTGTTGGAGCGTGGCAAAGGCGGCGTCAAACTGACCTCTGACGGTCTGAAACTGCTCCCATATGCCCAAAATGTCTGCAACGAATATTTAAAACTGCAAATGCAGGTGTCGGAGTTAAACGGACTTCATTCGGGTTTGATACGCATAGGGACTTTTTCAAGCGTTGCCACGCACTGGCTCCCAAAAGTCATTAAAAAATTCCAGTCCGACTATCCGGGTATTGACTACGAATTATTGCTCGGTGACTATACAGAGATAGAAAACTGGATTTTAGAAGGACGTGTTGACTGCGGCTTTCTGCGCCTGCCCGCTAATGCCGAACTGGAAACCAGCTTTTTAGAACAGGACAAATTGCTTGTAGTGTTACCGGAAACACACCCTCTTGCTGACTGTGACCGTTTTCCAGTCAATGCCCTTTGCGACTATCCTTTTATGCTTTTGGAAAAAGGCGCAAAGGCAGAAATATCAGAAATATTTGAAAAATGCAACCTCGCCCCTAAAATCCATTTTACAACATGGGATGACTACGCCATAATGTCAATGGTTGAAAGCGGATTAGGTATCAGCATACTTCCTCAGCTTATTTTGCGACGTATTCCGTACCGCATTATCATAAAGGAATTAGATGTTCCTGCATACCGCAATATCGGCTTGGCAATGCGGAGTAAAAAAAATACCTCTTTAGCTGTCAAAAAATTCTTAGAGTATCTTCCTTACCGATATGATTAGCTTTTATTTGCAAGGTTGATTTCCCGCATACGGTTCTTTGCCTGCAACCTCTGCTCATCACTTATTTTTCTTGGTCTGCGGTAACTGACGTATGCTTTCGGCAAGGAATAGGTCTTAGATACCTCGTCCTGCCCTGTCAGCTTGTATGTATCGGGAAAGTCGGCAGCAAGCGTGTCTAGTTTCCGCATGACCGCTTTATCTCTTGTGTAGAGGGTAGCGGTCTGTTCTCCTGCATTGTAATTGACAATCGTTTCCTGCTCGTATCGGGAAAGTTTCATAGTGTCATATCCCCCTTTCCCTTGCTGTGGGTTCTGTGCCTTTTTCCCTCGGCAACTGTCGGCTGTTTTGCCTGTTCCTTTGCTCTGGCTAACCTTGCCTTTATGGAGTGGTCACGCTCGGTCAGTTTCCGTCTTTTGGTGGTGGCGGTCAGTTCCGCACACGTTTTTTCTGACAGGGCATTTAATTTCTTCAAGGTGTCGCTTACTATCTGCTTTGTGTTATCATCTTTTATCTGCGGAAGAATAGCGGACAGACTGGCGCACGTTTCCGCTTTGCCCTGCTCCCCAAACTGATAGATTAAGTTGATTTCATCAGCGTTAAAAGGTATCTGAAAATTTGCGCCCTCACATAAACGCTCCACGCCCACGCACTTAGGGAGATTTCTTGTCAGTTCGTAATTATCCCTCGCTGTGATTGTTCCATGACTGTCGGTCTGCCTTACCTCAACTTCACACTGGCTTTTCTGCTCCAACACAAGCCACTGGTATTTATCGCTTTCTTTGGTGAATACAGTCTGATGCGCACTGGAGTGTGTCCTGCTATGGATATATTTGTCGGCGGTACTGTAATAGTCCAAAATCTGCTGTTCCTGCTTTTTATTCATGGTCTTTGCCCTCGCTGTGGTGGTACATCTATGGTTAGATGTATCAGTATTGATTGATATGATTGATTGATAACTGACATATATTCTCTTTCTCTCTGTCTTTTACTTTTCTTTGGTTCTTTCTTTTGCTTTTCTATCTCTCTTTCTCTGCCCTTTGGTAGTAGAAGAGAGGTGGAACAGTAAGTGATAGTGTTTATGTTTGAGTGATGTTTTAAGTTTTTTCACCCGTTTATTGTTGGGTGTTTGGATTGCAGAATATTATATGTGGGTATTTCTCTGCTTCGGCAATGATAGTTTCATTTTCTACGGTAATTACCGCATGAAAAAAGACTATAACTGTTACTGTCATAGCCTTTTTCTTCAAAACCTATTTTTTACATTACAGCTTGTTTCCCTACCCTCGGTATGTTCGGCACTCCTGCATGGAAATATATACCTTTTTCTCTGTCCTCGGCTCTTATCTGCTCTTTTTGACTGTCAATCTGCGCCTTTTTCTTGACTTTGGTGCGTTCCTCATATTCTTTCTGTTTTCCATTGGCTTTCCGTTTCAGATAATTTTGGTGTAATTTATCCTTCCTTGCTTCTTTTTTCCGCATTTCCTCCAGTTCTTCGGGTGTCGGCTCTTTTTCTGCCATAGTAGGTGGTGTATATTCCCCAATAAAATTGAAATAAATCTCTATTTTTTGTGTGGTATCTGCACTTCCTTTACGGTCACGCTCATGGACAATGATTTTCTCCACAAACTCATTCAGCATGAGCGTTGTCATTTCCTCTGCGTTACTGTACCTCTCAACCAGTTTCAGAAAACGTGCGGCAGATTTGCGGTCTTTCTCATACTGTGTCTGCTCCGCCTTGTAGCTGTTTACCTCGTCCTGCAGCTGTTCCTGCTCGCCCTCGTATTGGTTGTAGAGCATGGTATAACGCTTGTCTGACAGTTTCCCCAATGCGTTATCCTCATAAATCTTTGCAATCAGCATTTCCAGTTCCCCGATACGTTTTTCACATACCGCCATACGTTTCTTCTGTTCCGTAAAGTCTACGGTCTGCCTTTCCTCAATATGTGACTGAATTTCCTCCGCAAAACGTCCTTTATCAAGGCTGGCATATTGGATAACCTCTTTTATGGTCTTTGCCACTATCTCTATGACATGATCCGCTTTGATGCGGTGTGCTGACCTGCACAATGTTCCGACTGGCTGTTTCGCATAATTTCCACATACATACATGGGAACACGCTTTCCGTTATTTACCCTGTGGACATACATTTTACCGCCACAATCAGCACAATACATTAGTCCTGTGAGTGGGTGCGCTTCGCCCCAACCGTCAGGGTAGCGTCTTACCTGTCCTCTGATACGCTGTACATTGTCAAAAGTTTCTTGGTCGATAATCGGCTCGTGGGTGTCCTCAAAGATTAACCACTGGTCTTTATCTACATAATGGCTCTTTTTGTCCTTAAAATGCTTGCGTGTCTTGAAGTTTACCGTATGCCCTAAATATTCATGTTTCTGTAATATATGTGCTATGGTGGAACTTCCCCATTTGTAAGGGTTTTTAATTTCCCTGTTCTGCCACAATCCCACGCCCAACTGCGCTTGGTGGTAGGCAGGTACGGGGATATGTTCACTGGATAGCTGTGCCGCAATCTGATATGGACCGTAACCCTCTAATGTCATTCGGAATATCCGCCTGACAATAGGTGCTGCCACTTCATCAATCACCCATTTGTTTTTATCCTCGCTGTCTTTCAGATAACCATAAGGCGGACTGCTCGCAACGTGCTTTCCGCTTTCACCTTTTGCCTTAAATGTGGACTTAATTTTCTTGCTAATGTCCTTTGCATAGTATTCGTTGATTACATCTCGGAACGGAAGGAAATCATCATCAAATCCCGAACCTGTGTCAACACCCTCGTTGACTGCAATCAGTCTTACATTCGCCCTGCGTAGCTGTTCCCTCAACATTCCCATTTGCACATAATTTCTTCCCAGTCGGCTCATATCTTTTACAATGATAGTTCCGATATTGCCTTTCTCCACTTCGGCAAGCATGGCTTGCAATCCCTCACGCTCAAAAGTAGTGCCGGAAATTCCGTCATCTATCTAATAGCCCATTTTGATACAATTTTATTTTCCCTACACTTTTTTATTTTGCCTCCAAAGGGGGTTCAAATGTAAAAACCGCCTTTAAAATAAGAAAACACTCCACATTCCTGTGAAGTGCAATCTGTATTTCCTATTTGGTTTTTACCGGAATCTCCATCCCGCTCTTAAAAGCGAACCGCACATCTTCCTTGCCGTAGACCGTCACAAAATCCACCATGGCATACCAGGCACCCTCGTCAAAATAATCCACCTGCTCCGGCAGGCTCCGCAGCACATCCATGAAGTTCTCCATCATTTTCCGCTGTGCTTGTTTCTCAGTGATGGCTGCCTGCACCTCCTCCAGCCGTGCTTTCGCCGTTTCAAACCGCTCCACCAGGGCATCATAGCGTTTTGCGTATTCGTCCTGGTTCTGCGCAACGCGGGCATTTTCCCCAATGCATTTCTGTATCAGTTCCGCCGCCACGCTCATCTCCCCATTAAGCTGCCGCGCCTCCGCCTCCAGCTCCCCGGTTTCAAATGCCGTGTCCCTGATTTCCTCAAAGCCCGCAAGGATGCGGCTCTTTTCCCGGTTGATGGTATTCAGTGCCTTTATGAAAAGCTGCCGGATGGTTTCCTCGTCCAGATGCGGCGTGGTGCATTTCTCCCCGCCGTCAAATTTGTGGTTGCACTGCCAGACCACCTTCCGGTATTTATCGTTGGAATGCCAGACCTTGGAACCGTACCAGCCCCCGCAGTCTCCGCACCGGATTTTGCTGGAGAAGATGCTCACACAGCTATTCCGGCTGTTCCCCTTGCCTCGTGACTGCATCAGCACCTGCACGTTATCAAAGACCGAAGGGGGTATGATTGCTTCGTGGTTTCCCTCCACATAATACTGCGGCACTTCACCCTCGTTCTTCTTTTTCTTTTTGGAAAGGAAATCCGTGGTGTAGACTTTCTGCAGGAGCGCATCTCCTTTGTACTTTTCGTTTGTAAGGATAGATTCCACCACCGCCTTGCCCCATACCTTTTTGCCGCCCGGTGTTGGTATGCCTTTTTCCGTCAGGATTTTGGCTATCTGGTATGGCGACCTGCCCTGCAGGAAAAGTCCGTAGATTTCCCGCACGATTTTCGCCTGTTCCTCGTTGACGACAAGGTTCCCGTCCTCGCCCCGGTCATAGCCGAGGAACCTTCCGAACGGCACCGTGACTTTGCCGTCTGCAAACCGCTTCCTCATGCCCCAGGTACAGTTTTCTGAAATGCTCCTGCTCTCTTCCTGCGCCAAAGAGGACATGATGGTGATCAGCAGCTCGCCCTTAGAATCGAACGTCCAGATATTCTCCTTTTCAAAGTAACATTCCGTGCCGTTGTCCTTCAGCTTCCGTATGGTGGAAAGGCTGTCCACCGTGTTCCTCGCAAACCGCGACACGCTCTTGGTGATGATGAGGTCTATCTTCCCATCCAGGGCATCTTCCACCATTTTGTTAAATCCCTCGCGGTGGCGTGTAGAAGTTGCGCTGATGCCTTCATCCGAATACAGCCCGACAAATTCCCAATCCTCCCGGCTCTGTATGTAGGAGGTATAATAATCGCATTGGGCGGCGTAGCTGGTCTGCTGGTCTTCCATGTCGGTGCTGACACGGGCATAGCCTGCCACCTTCCGCTTTTTCCGGCTGCTGATCGGGTCCGCTGTGAAGCGGTTGCGTGTGGCCGGTATTGTTGTCACATTTTTTGCCATGTCTGCGTCCTCCCTTCCCGAAAGTGGTATTCCAGGCTGCCGTCCTCCAGCGCCACGATTTCCTCTATCTGCCTTTCAAACTCTGCCCCGTCAAATTCCTCCATGCCCATCATATACGCCGAGACCTTGCGGATATTGGAATCCACAAAATCCTGCCCGCGGCATTCCGTCCGGACTCTTGATTTGCCGGAACACCTCCAGTACACATATTTCTCATAACAGGTATATCTATGGTAGATGTTTCCGCAGGAAGCACACCGTATCTTCCCCTCAAATTCATCTGTGGAAGTGGCCTCGTGCCTGTTGCTCCGGAGTTTCAGCGTTTCATAAGTCCTGACCGTTCCGTCCTTCAGATGGAAGTCTATGCTTCCGGTCTTCTGCACGGTCATCCGCTCCAGGGTTTCCCTGAAAAAATCTTCGCTGAAAACCTCCTGCCCCATGACTTTGCAGAAAATGTCTTTTATATCCACATCCGCATAGTTTACGCTGTCGCAGGTCACTCCGTGGCTGCTCTTGGCCCTGCAGTACCAGTAAAGATGCCCGCCGTCCGAAGTGTCGCTCACTGCCCTTCCAAAACGCCTGCCGCATACCCCACAGAATATCTTCCCATCAAAAAGATGTGACGGCCTTTTCCTTACCGGCTTGTCAGATGTTTTCGGTTTTACGGGTTCCGGAGGCATCTCCCACACCTTCGTTTCCCCACCGTAAAACCGCACCTCAAGGCTGCCGTCCGGGAGGGCAGTCATCCCTTTTACCGATTCTTCAAATGCGCCCCCGTCAAAACCATCCGTTCCCATCAGCCCCGCGCATATCTCCCGGAGCTGCTTTTCGGAATAATTGTGTGACTTACAGGTAATCCCCTTTTCTTTCTTTGCCCTGCAGAACCATTTCACATATTCCCTCCCCTTAACAATGGAAGAACGCCGTGTGTAGGAACGCCCGCAGATGCCGCATTTTATCTTCCCCGTAAATGGATAGGTTGGATTTACGGATGCCGCACGTCTTTCTATCTCTGCCTGTACCTCCGCCCAGGTTCCACGGTCAAGGATGGCCTCGTGGCAGTCCTCCATGTAATACTG
The DNA here is from genome assembly GCA_002493835.1 of Lachnospiraceae bacterium UBA7060. Lineage (GTDB taxonomy): Bacteria > Bacillota > Clostridia > Lachnospirales > Lachnospiraceae > UBA3282. The sequence goes on from DLAA01000080.1 coordinate 13,725, forward strand.
CGGTAGCTGTCCCTGGTTTTTCACTTTGTTCTTTGTAATGGGGTCCTCCATAAAGCATTTCTGCCGCCGGATGTCCCCTGCGTAGATTTCATTGCGTATCATTACATTTAAGGAACCCTCTGCAAACTCACAGCCCTTCACTGTGGTAAGCCCGGCTCCGTTTAATGCCTTTGCGATTTCCCGGAGCGAACGCCCCTCAAGGTACATAGCAAATATCCACCGGACGGTTTCCGCCTCCTCTGGAATAATGACATACTGTTTCAGTCCTTCATCATATCGGTAGCCGAGGATGTGCTTGTTTGCAGTCCCTATCTCCCCCGACTGGAATCTTTTCCGGATTCCCCATTTCGAGTTTTCCGAAATGCTCCGGCTCTCCTCCTGTGCGAAAGACGCAAGGATGGAGAGCATCAGCTCCCCGTCGCCGGAAAAGGAATGGATATTTTCCTTTTCAAACCGCACCTCCACGCCGATTTCCTTTAAATGCCTGACCGTGGAGAGCAGGTCTACCGTGTTCCTCGCAAACCTCGATATGCTCTTGGTCAGAATAATGTTGATTTTCCCTGCCTCGCAGTCCGCAATGAGGCGGTTAAATTCCTCACGCTTTGCCGTCCCGGTGCCGCTGATCCCGAAATCTATCTAATAGCCGTCTTTGATACAATGTAACTTTGCCCCAAACCTTTTAATTTTGCCTTATACTTTTTAATTTTGCCCCCATACTTTTTAACTTTGCCTCCGAGGGGTGTACACGGAATAAAATGCGTTGCTAAAAATCTGTTTTTGTGCAGAAAAAGCACAAAATAAGACGGCTTGGAAATCCAAACCGCCATATAGCCTTTATTCAGAACTGACCTCGAAGCAATACCCGACCTCCCTCACGCACCGGATGGTAAACGGCGCATCCGGCTCCGCCTCGTACAGCTTTTCCCGCAGATGGCGGATATGGCATCCGATGGCGTTGCTCTCATCCCCATAGGCGTCCTCTCCCCAGACCTTCCGATATATCTGGTCATATGTAAGCACCTGCCCCCTGTTTGCCGCAAGCAGGCACAAAAGGTCATACTCTTTCGTGGTGAGGTTGATCTCCCTGCGGTCACGGTAAATCTTTCTCCGCCCAGGATAAATCTCCAGCCCCGGAAGTGACAGCATCGGCTCGTCCTTCACCCGCAGGCATTCGATGTCAGGATGGGATTCCACTATCTCCATGATTTTGTCGAAGATATCGGAATCGCTGTCATGTATTTCAAATACCACTATACGCACAATGCTGTCACCTCCCTCTACTTTGGCTTCATAAAATATCTTTGCAGTTTTTGGAAACTCTCATCACTGATAGCGTGTTCAATCCTACAGGCATCCTCCTCTGCGGTCGTTTCATTGACACCTGCCGCGATAAGATGCTCTGTAAAAAATTGATGCCGCTCATAGATTTTCCCGGCAATTTCACGTCCTTCTTCTGTCAAGTGCAGGAATCCGTCCTTATCCACTGTAAGGAAACCGCCATCCCGCAATACACCCACCGCATGGCTGATGCTTGGCTTGCTGAAGCCCATGTGCCGGGCAAGGTCCACGGAACGCACCGCACTTTCTCCCATCTGCTTTTGCAGTATCAGTATAGCTTCCAAATAGTCCTCGCCCGACGCATGAATCTTCATATTGCCCTCCTTTATGCAAGGCTCCAGCCGGATGACTTTTCACGGATATCCACAAAATCCCGATAGATTCCGGCCTTTGCCATAAGCTCGTCATGTGTGCCCTGTTCACTGATACGCCCATCCGCAATCACCAGAATCTGATCGGCCTCCCGAATCGTGTTCAGGCGATGTGCTATCACAAGCAGGGTCTTACCCTTCACCAGTTCACTGATAGCCTCCTGAATGTAGCTTTCGTTGTCCGTATCGACGCTGGCGGTCGCTTCGTCCAATATTACAATCGGTGCATCCTTCAATATACAGCGGGCAATCGAAATACGCTGCTTTTCCCCGCCGGACATGGTAGCCCCGCCCTCGCCAACTACAGTCTGAAATCCTTCCGGCAGTGCCATAATAAAATCATAGCACCGGGCCTTCTTCGCCGCCTCGTAAACCTCCTGTTCCGTAGCGTCCGGTTTTCCCATACTGATATTGTTATAAATCGTGTCCTGAAACAAATATACACGCTGAAAAACCATACTAATCTGATTCATCAATTCAAAAAGCGGAACATTCCGGATATCCGTGCCACGAACCGTTACCTTGCCAGATTTCACATCCCATAAACGGGCTAACAGGTTTGCGATAGTAGATTTACCGCCTCCGGACGGCCCCACAAGTGCAGTCATTGTATTTTTCTTCATAGAGAAATTGACATTATGCAGCACTTTTTTGTCCTGATAGGCAAAAGCCACATGGTCAAAGCAGACCTCCGGATAATCAGGATTTGCTTTGGAAATATGCTGTGTACCCTTATCCGGCAATTCCGTTTCATTCAGGACTTCGTCAATCCGGTCTAAAGCAGCGTTCATAACCGTAAGCCTGGATGCCTCGCCATACAATGCTTTTAACGGCCCGAACAGGTCAAAGACAAAGAGCAGCACGCCAAGCAGATAAGGCAGAGAAAGTACGCCGCTTTGTTCAAGCCAGACAGAGAGTGCAAAAATGGCAGCAACCCCAAACGCATACAAAATATTCAGCCCTCTTGTCCAGGGTGTCATTTTCCTCTCAAATTCGGTTGATGTATCTCTGGAACGTCTAAAATTTTCAGTCAGTTCTTCCGATTTTTCTCCAATCAGGTTATAACTCTTAATCACACCAATTCCCTCGGCGAACGAAAGAACCGCATCCGTCAAATGCTCGCTTTGATCCTGCCGCCCTGCGGCTTCCTTCAGGGAAACCTTATTCATTCCCTTTGCAACAAGTGATGCAAGCAGCGTCACGATTGCAGCGATCAGGCCAAGCCGCCAGTCCAGAAAGAACATAAATACCAGCAGGATAAGGGCAGAGAGCATATAGCTCATCATATTGCCGAGGGTACTCATGGCAGCTTCTTCAATGAACACCATATCTGTGCTGAGTACAGAGCTGATTTTCCCGATATTGCCGGATGTAAAATATCCCATCGGCAGCTTGCGGAGATGTCCGCCAAGCTCCATTCTTTTATCTGTAAAAATCATATATCCTGCGGCACTTTGCAGCCTGTCACATAGATAATGGACAACGGCCTGTGCAACCACCACGGCAGCAAGCCCAAACCCTATATACAGACAATCCGTTCCTGTCAAAGTATTCTGATAGAAACCTGAGAGTACAAGAAACGCTAAAAATATAGGCATTTTTGCAAGTATGGATTCTATAAAGGCACATAAAAACGCTCCCTGAATCCGGTCCTTATATTTACCGGAAAGATTTAAAATTCTTGAAAACAGTGCAAGCATTTACTTCCCCTCCTTTGCGGTATTTACTTTCCATTCTGCGCTGTCCTGCGCCGCCTTCCATAATTTCTGGTATTCCCCGCAGGTCTGCAGCAGTTCCTGATGAGTGCCTGTTGCGGCCAGTTTTCCGTGTGCTATCACACAAATCTGGTCAGCGTTCATAATAGCAGGAAGTTTATGGGCAATCACAAACAGGGTTTTCCCCTTTACCAGTTCTGCAATCGCAGCCTCCATTTTTTCCTCGTTCTCCGGATCGGCATATGCGGTCGCTTCATCAAGTACAATGATGGGGGCATTTTTCAAGATTGCACGGGCCAGGGATATGCGCTGGCGCTGTCCGCCGGAAAGCATCTTGCCGGAATCACCGGCCATGGAGCGGATTCCCTGCGGCAATTTTTCAAGAAATTCCATGCATTGTGCTTTTTTCGCAGCTTCAAGGACTTCTTCATCCGTAGCGTCCGGCTTTCCCATCCGTATATTTTCAAGCAGAGAAGTATTAAACAGATACTGATCCTGTGCTACATATGAAATCTGACTGTTTAATGCCTCCAGGCTCATTTCCGTTAATTTCTGCCCGCCAATAGAAATGCTTCCCTGCTGTGGATCATAATAGTGAATCAGCAGCTTTGCCAGCGTACTTTTTCCAGAACCCGATTCACCGACCAGTGCCGTTTTCTGTCCTGCTTTTACGGTAAAGCTGACATCTGTGATTACTTCATCCATTGTCGCCACCGGCTTTCCATCCGGCCCCGGCTGGATTTTCTCGTATCCAAAGGTGATATGATCAAAACTAATATCAAGGTTCTTCCCATGGAAAGCATCGTCTGTCTGATTTAGGGGCGCTGTTTCCAACACCTGCTCCAAAGCGGAAATCTTATAGTTAAGCTGCGGCATAGTCGGTAGGAACCCTAATGACTTTAACAGCGGAATTCCGATACTAAGCGACAGGCAGAGAATGAGAATCAAATCCGGCAGCGTGGATAATCCGGAAAGGACAAACCATGCGCCCAAAGGCAGCGTAAGGATAACCGTGCAGGGAAGCAGGCTGCTGTAAACCGCCATCCAAGGCCATGCCGCTTTATACCATTCCAATGTATAATCCCGATAGTCGGAAATATCCCTGCGGAAACGCTCATAAGATTCAGCATCCTTGTTAAACACTTTCACCACTTCCATGCCGTTGATGTACTCAATGATGGTATTGTTCATTTTCTGCCCCGCCATATAGTACGGCCCCATTTTCTTCATGCCGACAGAATACATAATCATCATAGCCGCAAAACTGACCGGGATTGACGCAAGGGATAATAAGGCCAGTTTCCAGTCTATAAAGAACATGGCTACATAAATAGCCAGCGGAATCATAAGGTTGGCAATCCCTTCCGGCAGGGAGTGTGCCAGCAGCACTTCCAGACTGTCCACATCATCCACAAACAGCTTTTTAACTGTGCCTGTTCCCTTGTCCTGGATAAAACCAAGCGGCAGGGATTCAAAGCGTTTCTGCAAGGCGGTACGCAGCCGAAGCAGCGTATTATAAGCGGCTTTATGGGAGACATTCAATCCCCACCCATAAAGAACAGCCTGCAGGACCAGACAAACCAATACGCCAATTACCCGTGAAGACACATACCCGCTCCCCACAGCCTCACCCATAACGAGCGGTGAAATCACCTGATAAGCCAGCACAAAGGGCAGGACACCCATAAGGACACTAAGCAGCACAATAAATGTTGCACTGTATAAGTCTTTCTTGTGCGGCCCCGCATACTCAAATACTTTTTTGAACATCGTGTAAGCCTCCTTAATTAAAATACTTTTCTGATAATGACTTCAAAATCCCGGAAGTCAGATGCCTGTTGTGTACAACCCCCTCATCATCAAGCTGTAAGACCTCCGTACAAGTCCTGACAATAAACTCAAAATCATGGGAAACCACAAATATGATAATGCCTGCCTCCGAAAGCTGTTCTATCAGCCTGCTGACGCGGACCATGGAATCATAATCCAATCCGCTCGTCGGCTCATCAAAATAAATGACAGGACTATCCTTAACGATGGCTGCGCCAATCGTAACCCTCTGCTTCTGCCCGCCGGACAGGGCTGCCGGATGCTGTTCCCGGTATGCCAGCAGTTCCAGCGCCTCTAAAGTTTCTGTCACTTTTTCAGACGGATCACCACTGACACCAAGGGACAGTTCCTCTTCCACGCTGCTTCCAAATAACTGATAATCGGTATCCTGCATGACAAGATAGGACAGGGAACGCCGTTTACGGGGGGAGAGCTTCTTCCCGTCATAGCATATTTCACCCCTCTTTTCTCCCAGCAGCCCTGTAAGGACAGATAACAGTGTCGTTTTTCCAGCCCCGTTATGCCCCAAAATGCCAATCACATCCCCGGCGTGGGCTTCAAAGCTGATATTCTGCAATATCTCCGGTCCTTTCTTATAAGCAAAGGCGAGATCCTTAACTGCAAAGGAATGCCCGTTTCCATGGCAGATTTCCTTCTCCTGATAGGTATCTGCATCCCGCTCCGGCCATGATGTGCGCAGGCCATAGGATATCCTCGTCCGTTCCGGCAGGGTACAAAATTCTTCTCTTGTAAACTCCTGCCCGATCTGTCCGTCCTGAATTAAGAAAGCCCTGTCTATCAGGCCACGAAGGTAATAAAACCGATGCTCTACTACAAAGATGGTATAACCATCCTGTTTCAGCTTTGCCATGATCTGCGCCAGCCTCTTTGTCGCTTCATAGTCCAGATTTGCAGATGGCTCATCAAATATATAGACCTTTGGCTGCAGCGCATACACAGAACCGATTGCCACCTGCTGCTTTTCGCCGCTTGACAAAGCAAAAATACTCCTGTTCAAGTAATCAGCCAGTTCCAAATCTGCTACAGCCTTTGCGATACGCTCCACTGTTTCCTCTCTTTGATACCCCATATTTTCACAGCCGAACGCCAGCTCCCGTGTCGTATCTGTCATAAAAAACTGTGAACGCGGGTCTTGGAACACTGTCCCTATTTTTCCGGCTAACTGTGACGGTTTCATGTCTAACAGGGAATCCCCATCCATCCGTATATCGCCTTTCATTTCCCCCGGATAGAAATGCGGGATTAATCCGTTAAGGGAGCGTATCAGTGTTGTTTTCCCGCATCCGCTGCGCCCCGTCAGCAGGATAAATTCTCCCGTCCCCACTGTGGCGTTAATATTTTTTAAAGTAAATTCTTCACTCTCCTCATAACGGAAAGAAAAGTTTTCAAATATAATCATCTTCACACCCTCCACAAAATAATTTCTCCGATGGAGGTATGGTCAAGAAATAACAGTGTACCCAAAAAGAGCAGCCCTGCAATAGACATGAGGTATTCCGGCAATGAAAAATGGACATCTCTGAGGGCATATCTCTTTTCTTCCAGTTCCAGTCCTCTTGTCGTTCCCGAAGCCGCCAGCTCATCTGTCACTTTCAGGCAGCGCATAAGCAGGGGAATCAAAATATACTCTACTGTGGCAACCGGGCGGGTGATCCGTTTCCAAAGCGTATCGCTGATCCCACGGATATCCATCGTATTGCGGATCATGCGGTATTCAATTCCCAGGGTAGGGATATACCGGAACATAACGACCAGCGGAATCGTAACCGACTGTGGCAGCCTCATCCTTTGAAGGGCCACCATAAGGTCATCCATGTGCGTTGTCCGCAAAATCCAATTTCCAACCATCACGATAGGGATGAATTTCAAAATCGTCACCCCAAACACGCTCATCATAACGCTCAGGACAGGAATGGACACATATTTGAGCAGGGTACTCAGAATAGATACCATTGCGTAGCTTGCCACCATTTTCGCAGCCCATTTTGCCCCGTTTCCAAGGCTGACAAACAGAGCAAAGCCCATCACCAATATCAGGCTGACAGCCTCCCCGTTCACAAAATAGCTTACAAATCCAAGTAAAATCAGCAGCAAACCTTTACAGCGGGGATCTAACAGGGCGGTTCCTCTAAATGGCTGCTCCATGATTTTTTGTTTTATTTTACTTTCCATTTTTCCTCCAAAAAATAAGCGGAACTACGTGATTGCAGCCCCGCCTTCTGATTTGAACCAGCCAGCCCACTGACAAACCTTATTGTTTTCCATTTATATCTATGTAAGTTATTTTGCGGAAACAAGCCCTGCCTTGACAAAATGTTTTTTCAATGCTTTTTGGCCAATATACCCGCCAAGCAGGCCGCCAATTAACCCTGCTATAATAATCACTACTGGCATAAAACCGGAAGTAATATGAATCATGCCCTGAATGTATTCCGGTGCGATGTTGTTTTTTTCCATCGCCCCGACAAAGGCGCTCTGCAGGAAACGCATGGGAATCACAATCGCCCCGATGGAAAAAATTCCGTTCCAGATGCTGTACGCCACTGCCATTGACCTCATGCTGATGTCGCCCCTGCCCATAATCGCAAAATCACAAAGCAGGCCGCCAATAATCAGTGCAATTGGAATCGTCCAGAAGCCGCCGACCAGCAAAAACAAGATTCCCTGTATTGCCGCACTGATAGCCAATACACCTTTCTTCGGAACCTTTGCAAGCAGAAGCATCATAACAACCCCACATGGAATTGCAGCTACTGCAGGGTAAAAAACATTTGTTACGGGGCCTGCTACGCTCATTATGGTGCTGATAATCATGCAGATAATCCACATGAGCGCAGTCAGAACACCGATCAGGATAAAATCCTTTGCATTCAATTTCTTGTTCATGACCTAAGCCTCCTGTTTTTATAAAAAAATCTTGGGTTAGCAATCTCTAACCCAAGAAACAGTCTACCAGTTATTCATGACTAATCCAACCCAAAAGCAGTTTGATTCTACCCAAAAACAACATTTTTCTTTATTTGATTGATTTCTGTTCTTTGTACTGTCTCGGTATGATGCCATATTTCTTCTTAAAAGCCGCCGCAAAATTGCTCGGCTTAGAATATCCCACGGCAACAGATACTTCCGTTATATTCAAATCGCTGTCCAGCAGCAGGCCTGCTGCTTTTTCCAGCCGCTGCTCTATGATGTACGCATGAATCGAATTGCCAAACATAGCAGAAAACCCCTTTGTCAGCTTTGTCGTGCTTAAATGCACCATCCCGGCCAGCTCGGAGCAGGTAGGTGCATACGCAAGCTGGCTGTCAATGATCCTCTTTGCTTCAATGATGGAATCCCTTTCACTTTTTGAAACATAAACCTGCCCGGTCGTCAGTATATTTAATTCCAATACCTCACTCAGATACACAGAAAGCAGTTCCAGAATCTTGCTTTCTAGAAAAAGATAGCCTAATCCTCCGCAATACTGCGTAAAATCTTTCAGTTCTGCGAAAATATGTTCCATACACGGAGTAATTGATACTTTCGATATGCCGTCAAGCAGCTTTTTCTCATACATCTCTGTTTCACGGGGTTCAAAATAATCCCGGAGAATCCTAAGAAAATATTCTACGGGAATCTTTACGTTCTTAAACGCAAAATCCCTTTTCCCCAGGTAGCACAGGTATTCCATTTTCCCATGCCCTCTGTATATGCAGGATTCCCCCTTTGAAATATGGACGCCCTGTCGGTCATTCGCAATATTCCATGATACCCCTTCATTCAGACAGAACATCATCTGGATATACTCCTGGCTGTTAATGCCCTGCACATTCATGTCAGAATAATAATTCATCTCCCAATCCGAAAAAACCGCTCCCTGTTTGGTAACAACCTGTGATATTCTGCCTTTCCCCATATCTTCGGGAATATTTATTGTTACAGTTTTAGGGGAATTGGAAAGCATCTCTATGTATAGATTATTCAAATTCTGGTTTACGCTATCCAAAAAATCACCTCCCTGCATTGGTTAGTTTCTTCTAACTCGTTAAGTATACTGGGCTTTATGATTTCTGTCAAGTATGCGGTAAATTACAACAGAGAAATACCTTCAACATCTGCCATCAGACTTATGTAGAAGGTATCCTCTTATTTCCTATCCTAAACATAAACGGAATATCGCCCTTCTTATTCCATTGCCCAATTCTGGCTCTGCGTTTGGAGCTTCACCATGCGGGCATAGATGCCATCCTTTTTCAAGAGCGTATCGGAACTGCCCTGCTCCGCCACTGTGCCGTCAGAAAGGACGACAATCTTATCCGCCCCCGCAACAGTACGCATACGGTGGGCAATGATCATGACAGTCTTATTCTCAATCAGCCTTGACAGCGATTCCTGGATCAGCGTCTCATTTTCCACGTCAAGGCTTGCCGTCGCCTCATCCAACAAGATAATCGGGGCATCCTTCAGAAACGCCCTGGCTATCGAGATACGCTGGCGTTCCCCGCCTGACAGTTCGCAGCCATTCTCCCCAATTAAGGTATTCCACTTATCGGGCAGTTTCTCCGCAAACTCATCCACGTTGGCAAGCCTCGCCGCCTCAAGCACCTCCGAATCGGTCGCATCCTTTCGCCCCAGGCGGATATTCTCCATGACCGTATTGTTAAAAAGCGTCACGTCCTGGAACACGATGGAATAAAGGGACATCAGCGATTCCGGGTCGATTTTCGAGATATCCATGCCCCCTACCGTAATCTTTCCCTTCTGGATATCCCAGAACCTTGAAGCAAGGCGGGAAACCGTCGTCTTTCCGCCGCCGGAAGGCCCGACCAGCGCAGTGACCTGCCCCTGCTTTGCGGTAAAGGATACATCCTTCAATACCGTTTCCCCGCTGTTATAGGAAAATCCCACATGGTCAAAGACAATGTCATATCCTCTGTTTGTCAGCTTCTCCGTGCCTTCCTGCTCCGGGTGGCTTAAGATTTCGTCCATCCGCCTGCACTGGATGTTCCTTATCATGATAATTGCACTCAGGTTATCCAATGCGGCGATCAGCGGGTCATATACACGGGAAACCAGAATCATAAAGGCAAAGAACGTAAGCAGGGTAATTTTACCGTCTGCTAACAACGCGCCTCCCGCCAACACGGTCGTGGCAATGCCAAGTTTCAGCACCATGCGCCCACAGGTATGGAATACCGCATTGGTAAGCTCGCCGATTACCGTATACTTCTCCACATCCTTTATTTTTCTGTCCAGCCCTTTCAGGTACCCATCCTCCGCATTATTTGCTTTCAGGTCGCGCAGCGTTTCCAGGCATTCCTGGATGCCGTCCGAACACGCAATGGACACCTCCGTCACCTTTTCCTGCCGAACCCGCATAATACCCGCCGATGCCAGTATAATTCCGAAGGAGACAGGCAGCACCCACAGGGAGGCAAGCGCCATCCGCCAGTCGAAGATAAAGAGCCCTGCCGCAATCAAAAGAGTGGAAATAAGCGAGCCTATAAATTCCGGCATCCAATGGGATAATCCACCCTCTAATGTCGCACAGTCCGACATTAGAACCGTTGTCAGGTCGGACAGATCTTTTTTTCCGAAAAAGGACTGGGGAATCTTCCGCAGCTTCTCCGCAAGGGAAAGCCTGCGCACACCGCTCTCCACATAGGTGGCGAAAAAGGTGGCGTTGTACTGGATATAATATGTCAGCATAATGAGTCCGAGGGCAATGACCAGCCCTGCGGTGTAAAATGTACTTTTCCCCTCCGGGATGCCCCCATCCAGCAGGTCGCTGATAAGGTTATATAACAGCACCACCGGAACCATCAGGGAAAGGTTATGCAGGATGCAGGCGAAAAACGCCCCCACCATATCCTTTGCGCCCTTGTCAGACAGGGCAAATGTGTGCTTTAACTTTTCATGCATTCGAAACACCTACCTTCCATTTTGCCGCTTTGTTGTACTGTCTCCACATTTCGGCATACAAACCGTCTTTGTCCTTAAGCTGATTGTGTGTGCCTGTATCTTCTATCTTCCCGTCTTTGATTACCACAATCCTGTCCGCGCCGGTAACGGTGGAAAGCCTGTGTGCAATCATCAGTACGGTCTTTCCCTTTGCAAGCACATTAAACGCCGCCTGCACCTTTGCCTCGTTGTCCGGGTCAGCAAAAGCGGTCGCCTCGTCCAGTATCAAAACCGGCGCGTTTTTCAACATTACCCTCGCAATGGAGATACGCTGCTGCTCCCCGCCCGACAGGTACACGCCCTTTGCACCCACAACTGTATCCACGCCCTGCGGCAGCTTTTCAAGAATATCATCGCACTGTGCGTCATGGAGGGCTTTCAGGATTTCTTCGCGGGAAGCGTCCGGCTTTGCCATCCGCACATTTTCCAGGATAGAAGTTTTCAAAAGTTTGGAATCCTGAAAGACAAAGGATACCGTGTCCATCAGCTCTTCCTTTGCAATGTCCTTTACATTGACTCCGCCAATCTTCACGCTGCCGCTGTCTGCATCCCAAAACCTTGCAACGATGCTGGCAAGGGTGGTCTTTCCCCCGCCTGACGGTCCCACGAAAGCAACGTGTTCGCCCGGCTTAATCGTGAGGGAGATATTTTCCAGCGCATTCCTCTCAGCGTCCTTATACTGGAAGGAAACCCCGGAAAGCTCCACGGAATTGTCTTTCGGATGTTGCGGATGATTTGCTTCCGGCAGCGGCTCCATTTCCAAGATGCTGTCAATGCGGGACATGGCATCCGCCACGATCAGCTTATTCTCGCTGGCATACATGATCTTTGTCAGCGTCAGCGTAATAACTGGCGTGATGATGATGTAATACATCAAATTCAGTAAAAACTCATTTGTCACCCCGCCCGACGTCATCACAAGTGCCGCCGCAACCAAAACCGCAAAAATCCCGTTCACCAGCGTGGTATAGCACATCATGGGGAAACGCAGGTCTTTTGTATAGGCGATCACCCACTTTTCATAATTGTCGATAGCTTCCTTGAACCGCCTGAAAGAGAACACCGACTGGCCGAAGGTTTTGACCACCGAGATTCCCCTTACATACTCCACCGCCTCATTGGACATCTGCCCCAGGGCGTTGTTGTATTCTTCCATCTTCTCTGCCATGCGCTTTCCCGTCATGACGCTCATGATGACAAATGCCGCCGCAACTGGCAGAAGGCTCAAAAGCCCAAGCCTCCAGTCAAAGACAAGCAGAAGGACGATAAGCCCCACGGGTGTCGCAAGGGCATTCGCCTTGTCGGGGAGCTGGTGGGCAAGATAGGTTTCCGTTGCCGCACTGGATTCATAAACCGTCTTCCTGACTTTTCCGCTGCCGATGCCGTCCATGAAACCCATGGGCAGGGTCACGATGTGGTGCATTGCCTTTGTCCGCATATTTGCCTGCACTCGGAACGCCGCTAAGTGGGAACATATCAGAGCTGCAATATAAATCAGGATCGCCGCCACTGCGAAAACCACTGCCATCCAGCCGTTATGGGACAGGTCCTGCACATCCCCGTAGTTTGGGGCCACATCCAAAACTTCTTTGATGACTTTCCAGATGTACACAAACGGGAGCAATGCCACTAAAGCACTCAGTGCGCTTAAAATCCATGACGCTATGGTCAGGTACTTATAGCCCCCGGCATACTCCAGGAGCCGCTTTAAATTGGATTCTTTTTTCAAAAGTAAGACCTCCTTGTATGTTTTTTTATGATAAAGGGAACGCTGCAGTCATTCCCTGTTACCCTTATGAAATATTAGTTAGTTTTCGCTAACCTATGGGGAAAATATAATAGAAAGCCCGCAATGCAAACTTTCTATATATTCTATCGGCTCGGATTACTGCCCCATGATTTTCATCCACCCTGCGGTGTAGAAATCATTTAACTGCTGCAAAAACACCTTTGCGTCTTCAAAGGGCATCCTGTGGAGGACCATTTCAAAAAAGGCGCCTATCATCCCCGTTGCCATGATATGCTCCAGCCTTTCGTCAATTTTTGGGGAAGGGGTCCCAAGCCGCTTTAAGACTTCATAATAATGATGGGTGGCTTCCACCTCGATCTCCACCATGTCATCGATCATGGAAGCGTATTTCGTACCCGCCGAACATTTCAGTATCAGGTAAAATTCATCCATATGTTCACAGGAATATACCAGCAGCTCATTCATACACTCTGATGACATCTTTTCCATCTGCTCCGGCTGCTTTTCCATGGGCAGGCTTTCAAAATATTCATGGGTCTGCTTATACCGCCCCATCATATATTCATAGGCCGGGTCCACCAATGCCGCAAACAGTTCTTCCTTGCTGTCGTAATAGCCGTAAAATGCCCCGGTGGTCACGCCTGCCGTTTTGACGATATTTCGCAGGGAGGCAGCCTGGAACCCCTTTTCCATAAATTCCGCTTTTGCCGCCGCATGGATCAGCTCCAGTGTGCTTTTTTCCGGCTCACTCATCCTGCCACACACCCCTTTCTTTATAACGGTGTTATATATCACTGTTACACAGTATAGTCCAGGCCGGAGTTTTTGTCAAGAGGATAAAATAAATTTCATCTGAATGCCCAAATCCCGTTTTGATTCTCTCTGCATTTTTATACCATTTGCAAAACCGAATACTTCACAAAAAAGAAAAGCCCCTGCCCACACTCCAAGTGCGTCAGAAGCCTTTTCTGCCCTCTAAGCCCTATGCCTTTATTTCCATCCCGTTCTTAAAGGTGAACCGGACGTCATCCCTGCCGTAGACCGTCGCATAATCCACCAGCGCGTACCATGCGCCCTCATCAAAGCTGTCCACCGCATCCGGCATCCCTTCCAGCGTATCCACCAGGTTCTGCATCATCTCCCGCTGTGCCTGCTTTGCCACTATCCCGTCCTCCACCTCGCCGAGCCGAGCCTTCGCCCTGTCGAACCGCTCCGCAAGGGCATTATAGCGTTTTTCGTATTCCTTCTGGTTCTGCGCGATGCGGGCGTTCTCGGCAATGCACTGCTGTATCAGCTCCGCCACCACGTTCATCTCCTCCTGCAGATGCTTCTTCTCCCTGTCCAGTTCATCCGTCCCAAACGCCGTCTCCTTCATCTCCTCAAAGGCTGCCGTGATCTCCGCCCTTTCCCCGCAGAAACTGTTCAGCGCCTTAATGAACAGCGTCTTTATGGCTTCCTCGTCAAAATGGGGCGTGGTGCATTTCTCCCCGCCGTCAAACTTGTGGTTGCACTGCCAGATTACTTTCCG
>DLAA01000058.1 GCA_002493835.1 Lachnospiraceae bacterium UBA7060
AGAAGGATACATTAAGTTACAGATCCCTGCTGGTAAAGCAACGCCAGCGCCCCCGGTTGGTCCTGCACTTGGACAGCATGGGGTAAACATCGTTGAATTCACAAAACAGTTCAACGCAAGAACAGCCGATAAGGGTGATGTGATCATCCCGGTTGTTATTACTGTATACGCAGACAGAAGCTTTAGTTTTATCACGAAGACTCCCCCTGCGGCAGTGCTTTTAAAGAAGGCATGCAATATCAAATCCGGTTCTGCTTCACCCAATAAGGCGAAGGTGGCAACCATCTCCAAAGATAAACTCAGGGAGATTGCAGAGACGAAAATGCCTGATTTAAACGCGGCAAGCGTGGAGGCGGCCATGAGTATGATCGCCGGTACTGCGAGAAGCATGGGTATCACAGTAGAAGAGTAATGGAGGGTTCGAGATGAAACACGGTAAAAAATATCAGGAGGCGGCTAAGCTGGTAGACCGCGGAACCATGTATGACACAGCCGAGGCAATTGCCTTAGTGAAGAAGACAGCAACAGCAAAGTTTGATGAGACTGTGGAGGTTCATATCAGAACCGGATGCGACGGTCGTCACGCAGAACAGCAGGTTCGCGGCGCGGTAGTACTGCCTAACGGAACTGGTAAAACGGTTCGTGTTCTTGTATTTGCAAAGGGTGATAAGGTAAGTGAGGCTGAGGCGGCGGGTGCTGACTATGTAGGCGGCGAAGAGCTGATCCCCAAAATCCAGAACGAAGGATGGCTTGATTTTGATGTGGTAGTAGCGACCCCCGATATGATGGGTGTTGTAGGACGTCTTGGTAAAGTTCTTGGTCCGAAAGGCCTGATGCCAAACCCCAAGGCCGGTACGGTTACCATGGATGTGACGAAAGCAATCAATGACATCAAAGCTGGTAAGATTGAATACAGGCTGGATAAAGCTAATATTATTCATGTTCCTGTAGGCAAGACATCTTTTGAGGAGAGTAAGCTTCAGGAGAATTTTGATGCGTTGATGGATGCCATTGTAAAGGCAAGGCCTTCGGCATTGAAAGGACAGTATCTGCGCAGCATTACACTGGCGACTACGATGGGCCCTGGTGTGAAGGTGAATGTAGCGAAGTATTAGTCGTTGAAAAAAGGAAAGCGTGCGCTGCAGGGCGTACCGAAATTGAAAGGTGGCGTGCTTTTGCACGTCACCTTTCCTGCTTACGGAAGCGTTTTTCTAAATGAATATATAGAACTGAGATTGCAAACGCAAATATGTACTGCGGATGGGATATTGTTAATGGCTAAGAGAAGATCACAAAAGAAGAGAAAAAAGAGAATAAGGTTTAGCCGTAATTTCTTTATGCCGTTTTTGATTACATTGACAGCAGTGGCGTCGGTGGGTGTCCTGGCTTTGGCGGCACATCAGTGGATTATGGAACCTGTAAAGACAAAAAAACAGGATTTGGTTAATGAGAATAGTGATGAGAGGCTCGGTATTAAGCAGCCCGAAGAGAAGCCGGCTGAAGAAATGATCGATGGGAATGCGGGAGAAGAGAAAGAAGATTCAGATGAACCGGTAACGGAAGTGCCAAAGACGCCTGCCAAATATCAGGAGGAGCTGGAAGATCCGGAATATATGGAGCAGAATAATATCTATGCCAAAGAGCCCGCCGTATCCGGGCAGGTGACATTGGCTTTTGCCGGGGATATTCTCTTTGATACAAATTATGCCATCATGGGGCCGGTGAGTGCAAGCGGCGATATTTCAGAGGGAGTAAGGCCCGAGGTAATTGAGCGGATGCAGGCGGCGGATGTTATGATGCTCAACAATGAGTTTGCTTACTCAGACAGGGGAGCACCTACAGAAGGGAAGCAGTTTACTTTTCGGGCAAGGCCAGCAGCTGTCTCCTATCTGAATGATATGGGAGTGGATCTTGTATCTCTGGCAAACAACCATGCCTATGATTATGGGCCGGATGCGCTGGTGGATACACTTGATATCCTGCGGGAGGCAGAGATTCCGTATGTGGGCGCTGGCAGGGACATAAATGAGGCGAGAAAACCGGTTTATTATATTTTGGGAGATCTGAAAATTGCTTTTGTGTCAGCCACTCAGATTGAACGGCTTGACATGCCGGATACGAAAGAAGCTACGGAGACATCTCCGGGGGTATTCCGCTGTTGGAACGGGAGTAAGCTTTTGGAGACGATCCGTGAAGCGGATGCAAACAGTGACTTTGTAGTGGCATATATTCATTGGGGGACAGAAAATCAGGCAGAATTGGATTGGGCACAACTGAAACAGGCGCCGGAACTGGTAGAGGCGGGAGCAGATTTGATTATCGGAGATCATCCTCACTGCCTGCAGCCTATTGGTGTAATTCAAGGCGTACCTGTGATATATAGTCTGGGAAATTTCTGGTTTAACTCAAAAACACTGGATACCTGCATGGTTGAGGCAGTGATAGATGAGACGGGAATTGTGAGCTGCCAGTTTGTACCCTGCCTGCAGAGTGGCTGCAGGACCACACTTTTACAGGGTGCGGAGAAAGAACGGGTGCTTGCTTATATGCGCAGCATATCTGAGGGTGTGCGAATTGATGAGGAAGGATATGTGAGCTGGTGAGTGGCGAGGATGACAGGTATTTTGTCTTGTAAAATGCATGCATTTCGCAAGCAAAATGGATGTACTAATGAAAAATGAGGCGGTTGTTATGGCACGAACATCAAATATATTTGCAAGAGTGGAACCTGAAATCAAAGAGCAGGCAGAAAAATGAAACTTTTCTGGCGGATGAATCGTATTAACTGTATAGAGACAAATGATCGGAACAAAAATCTTTGCCGGACAGAAAGGAATCAGGGATATGAACATAGGAAACAATTATTCTTCCTGGATGCATAATACTTACCAGACAGGGTATGGAAACCGTTCTGCGCAGAGCGGGAAAACGGAAGAAGGAGAAAAGAGCGAAGAGAAAAAGACAGAGGACATGACCTACCGTGAGCAGATTCTTGCCCATATGGAGGAGATGGCGAAGAAGGTGAAAGAGGGAAAGGTGGAACCGACTTTCCAGACGGGCGCGCAGTCTTTTACCATAAAGGAGTGGGAGAAACTGTTGGCTGATTTTGACGATGCGGAGGAGGCTCTGCAGGAGCAGATCAAGGAGTTGATCGCGGAGGTGGAAAAGCAGGCGGCGAAAGAGGCGCTGAGAAGAGAGGCAGAGGGCAAGCCTGATGCTGACGGCTCAGAGGAGATTGTGACAAACGTGTCAGCTCCGGAGGAGGCACAGACGACGGCTCCTGCCGGCGGCAGCATGGCGAATCCACAGCCCGCGGAAAATGGCGGTGCGACAGTGCCGCAGACGACTTCGACAACTGCCGCAGTTCCCGGGGGAAAACCGTGGGAGATAGATGGCATGAACGATAACTGTACGGACATGGAGGTGACGGATCCGGAGGAGCTTGTGCAGCTTCTTACGGACGAGGTGACCAAGAGCACTTTTCCTACCGACGATCCCGAACATAAGCATTGGTTTATAACCTGCTACGGGGAGGATGGAATCAGGTGCAAGGAGGCTTATTTTGACGGGACAAAATGGGTCAATAAAGACTGCTGGAGCCTTTCTTATACCGAACCGGGACAGTACGAGAAAGTGATGGCATTTTTGCAGCGGTTCCCACAGGATGCCAATCTGCGCTTTGCTTCTCACGAAGAGTTTTGGAAGGATTTCCTGGCGGGAGAAATCGATGAGGACGATTTTGTCAACTTTTTTGAGACTTCCACCGACAAGGACGGTGTGCCAAACTATACTTATGAGAAGGACGGTTCCACTTACATAGACCGGGAAAAGGCAAAGTACGCCAAATACATGAACGGTTTCGGCGCGCATTTTTACACGGCGGAGGAGATGGATCTGCTCTGGCGCGGGATCATCCATGAAAACCGCAAGGGCCTGCAAAAAATATCCGATTATGACGGGCAGATGACCATTCCCGAAGATGCGAAGAGTGGAGTTGCGGAGGATGAGGAAGACGACCTTGAGACCAGGATCATCACCAAACCAGACGGCTCCACAGTGCTGGAGATCAAGACAAGTTTCGGTGTGATGGAGGTGGAGATCACGGAGGCGCAGAAGTTCGGTCTGCAGTATGAGACGCGGCCTGAAAACAAAGTGGGGAGGGTAATGTCTGAGAACCCTTTTGTACATATGGCAGCTGCGTTTGAGAATGGGGAGACACGATGAAAAAATCACCTTGATAGGCTGATTTTTTCATCTGGAGTTTGCGAAGGAACTGCGCAAACTCCGTGATCGCAGCCGAGAATTTGAGATTCTCGACGCGTGTCATCGCAAAAAATGCTCTGACAAAGGAGGCGTGATATGAGCATCAGTGGTGTAGGAAGCCGGAATACTTATATTTACAATTCCCAGACGGGAAAGCTTTCGTCAAAGGACGGGCAGAAGGACGACTTTGTGGATTACTTTAACGGGGATATCAACGGTGATGAGAGCGATACCCTCAATGGGTTTGACAGGGCAAGAAAAGCGGACATAGAAAATTTGATTGAGACTTGGACGCAGTTTGACAGGAATCTTTTGAACGACCCGGCAAGGGAAGAATATGAGATCACTACGGAGATTGTTGACGCGGTGACGTCCACCGTACAGGTGGACGGCGATAAAATTTTTACGTGCTACAGCGGCGGCTTTTTTACCCATATCGATGCCTCGCTCCTCTTTCACAGAGAAGGGCCGTTCCTGACACATGAACACAAGGATTACGACCCATCTGACAACAGCGTCAACATTGCTGTGGGCGATGTGTTTGACCTGGGAAATGGCTGCAGACTGCGCGTGGGTGAAGATCAAGTCTACGGCGAGGGGTATGGAAATAAAAACGAGGAAAACGATGAAAGGCTGATGGCGCTGGCGTGGGGGCTTGGCGCCCTGATTCATTTTGCGGAAGGGCAGTGGTCTGGCGTCATGCTCGAAATGGGAGACAAGATGGCTTCCGAATCCGGCAGGAGTGACATGCTGGGAGGAACAACGCCCATGCTGTTAGAGCTGCTGCGGCAGCTTGGCGTGGATACTGACCGGGAATTTATTTTAAACGGAACGAAATGTGAGGTGCGAAACGAAAAGATCCGTGAAGTCGGAGATAAGTGGGGCGTGGCGCGTTCCGTGCGGAATGAGGCGATCCGAAAGTACGAGGAGGAGATGCTGCGTCCCCTCTCGGAAAGAAAATAAGCAAATCAGGCAGTGTGGACGGGAATGATGAATAAGAATTTTTATTTTGTGTGGATCTCAAGGCTGATTTCTATTTTGGGAAGCAGTCTGACAACGTTTGGTGTCAGTGTCTGGGTGTATAGAGAAACGGGAAAGGCGACTCCTATGGCTGTCACTATGCTCTGTTCGATATTGCCGTCTGTTATTTTCGCACCGCTAAGCGGTATGGTCTGCGATTATTTTAATCGCAAAAAGGTGATTCTTGCAGCAGATTCGACAGCAGCTCTGACGAGTCTGCTATTACTCTTGTATCTGATGACAGGAAGATTTGATTTTGGAATGAGATTGCGCCTGTCTGCGCCGGAATATTTTTGGCATTGCTCTTTTTCTCCCAAAAAGAATTGCGCCGGTTGGACCAGAATTGAATGAAAAACAGTTGACATCTCCCCGCGCGTTGTGCTATAGTAGCAAATGCCGAAGACAGTAGGTGCCGTATTGCCGGCGTAAGAGTCCGCCTACCGAGGAGAGAAGAGATATCGTTGACTTATATCGTCCTCCCTGTCTTCAGGGGGGATGTTTTGCGCGAATAAGCAGAGTCTGCTTATTTGCAGCTACCCCCATACAAAATAAAGAAGGAGGTAATGTAATGGCAAAGGTGGAATTGAAAAAACCTATCGTGGAAGAGATCACCGCCGCCGTGAAGGACGCCCAGTCGGTTGTATTAGTTGATTACCGCGGACTCACGGTCGAACAGGACACACAGCTTCGTAAGCAGCTGCGTGAGGCTGGGATCACCTACAAGGTTTACAAGAACACGATGATGAATTTTGCATTCAAGGGTACAGACTTTGAAACGCTGCTTCCCTACCTGGAAGGCCCCAGTGCGATTGCCATCTCGAAAGAGGATGCCACAGCACCAGCCAGGGAATTATGCAAGTTTGCTAAGACTGCAGACGCTCTTGAGGTGAAAGGCGGTATTGTGGAAGGCATCTCTTATGATGCGGAAGGGATCAAGGAGATCGCGAAGATCCCGTCCAGAGAAGAGCTGTTGTCCAAGCTGCTTGGCAGTATTCAGTCTCCGATCACGAACTTCGCACGTGTTATGAAGCAGCTGGCGGAGAAAGGCGGCGCATCTGCGTGTGAGGCGCCTGCAGCGGAGGAAGCGGCACCTGCGGAAGCAGAAGCGCCAACAGAGGCAGCACCTGCAGAACAGTAAACCAACAGAACACAACAATAGAAGATATGGAGGAAAATAATCATGGCAAAGTTAACTACCCAGGAAATGATCGATGCGATCAAAGAGTTGACAGTATTAGAGTTAAATGATCTTGTAAAGGCCTGCGAGGAGGAGTTCGGCGTATCTGCAGCAGCGGGTGTAGTGGTTGCGGCAGCAGGCGGTGACGCAGGTGCAGCAGAGGAAGAGAAGACTGAGTTTGACGTTGAGCTGACAGAGGTTGGCCC
>DLAA01000067.1:0-1592 GCA_002493835.1 Lachnospiraceae bacterium UBA7060
TTCTGATCGAAAAGCAGAATCAGGCGCTGGCGCTTTTTGCAGAAGCCTTTTCAGACGGAGAAGAGAAATAAGGGCAGGAACCATGCAGGGAGGGCCAGACCGGATGTATGACCGGGAGTATTTCCTGACAACTTCATTATCATACCAGCTGCAGGCTGCCCACAGGGAACTAGCGGACTTCCGGTCAGGAGAGATTTACCGGAAGATGCGTGCGGATTACGGAGAAATCATCCGGGAGCAGAACTTTACGATCAAAAAGCTGCGCAAAGAGCGGGATGATTTTTCTTTTTCCCGTAAAGAGATCACCCGGCAGTGGATGGACGTGCTTGAGGAGGCACAGGGGCTTATCCTGAAACTTACGGCACAGGTAAACCACAATTATGAGATTCCTCCATGCCCTCATCATCCGCGTAAACCTATGGAGCCGGATCAGGTTGTGGAGATCGCAGTGGAAGAAAAATGCAAAGACGGTTCAAGATATATCCCCACTGGAAATATCATTTCCAGACAGGTAATAGGGATCTCTGTCGTGCCGGCTGTGACGGAATACCGCACGGCGGAGTTTTATGATAAAAAGAAGGGACGGCATGTACACTCTGCCTTTCCATGCGGGGCAGCGGATGACGTAAATTATGACGAATCCATGAAAGTAGTCCTTTTCCTGCTTAACAGCAGATGCAATGTATCCCTGGAGAAAACGGCACAGTTTGTCTGTGATGTTACAGCGGGGGCACTCTCACCCTCTGTAGGGATGATAAACGGCCTGTGCCGGGAATATGCCGTAACGGCGTGGCGACCATGTATTTTGCAAGGGAAAACAAAGGGCATGCCGGGATCAGGGATACGTCTGTGGAAAATTTCGGCGGGATTCTGGTCCATGACCATGAGGCATGCTTTTACAGTTATGGTTCCGATCATCAGGAGTGCATGGTACACATAGAACGGTACCTCAGGGACAGCATGGAAAACGAGAAAAACCTTACATGGAACGGGCAGATGCTGAGACTCATACAGGAAATAATCCATGAGAACAACATCTCCCCGGCAGATGGGATAAAAGAGGAAAAAATCGCTGAATTTGAGGAAAGGTACGATGCCATCGTAAAGAAAGCAGGGGAAGAATACGGAGACACCCCGCCGTCCGACTATTACCGGGACGGATACAACCTGTACCTGCGGATGGTGGAATACAGGCATAACCATCTGCTGTTCCTGTCAAATCCTCTTGTAGGACCGGATAACAATCTGTGTGAGCTAAAGGCCCGGATTCTGAAGGGAAAAATAAATCAGGCCATCTCGCTGAGGAGCTTTGATCATCTGACATCCTTCTGTGAATGATTAAGCGTGCTTGACCATTTCGCAACAAGCAGGGAAAATAACCTTTATGAATCAGTAAAAGGAGTTTTTACAAGACCAAAACCCATGCAGCCGAAATCTGAGAAATCGAAATCCGCCAAAACAACACTGTCTTTCCCCACCCCGTGAAAAGTAACCATCCTTCATGAAACAACCCTACGGAACGCTCCGAAGCATTTGGCAGACACGGGGGAATCTGCTACAATGGAAATACAAAAGGGAATACTGCCGATAGA
>DLAA01000067.1:1901-5759 GCA_002493835.1 Lachnospiraceae bacterium UBA7060
TACAAAGAAGTGACCTTACCTTTGACTGTGGCGGTCACTTTTTTCATTTCCACTCTCCCTTCGTCAGACATTCACTTTTACCGCATGCGCTGTGTCACCCGAAAGCCCTATGTTTTCACTGCTTTATGAATACTTTACCACATCCTGCACCGCTCCGCCACGGAAAATGTGGCAGGCGTAAAAACACGCCTGCCAAAGCAATTCTTATTTTAACTCATATTTCACCACATCCATATTCACTTTACCATCGGCAAAAAAAGAAATTCCATCCGCCGCCAGATCCGTGTACATGGTCGCCGTGAGTGCGTACTCTCCGTCATTTACAAACACTTCCACGCTGAATTTATCCAGAATGATCCGCATCTTGATACTGCCATCCTCATTGTGCACCAAACAACGGCGCTGATGGATGATCGCCCGCCTGGAACCAGAAAACTTCCTGTCTACTTTCACAATGGACTCATAGGGACGGAAGCTGATGGATGTCTGATAGATATCGTTCTGGGCAAATCTTACCGCAAATTTCCGATAGATATTCTCCGCATCAGCAGGGTGGATCGTCACCTCCATATCCACCTTGCGGCCTGTCACCCCCGCCAGACTGATCACATTCGAAAAAGTCACATTCTCATGCCGCACTTCCTCCCCGCGCAGGGTTTCCAGCTCTCTCACTGGATTCTGATATAGACGGCCGTTTCTCACAGAGAGCTCTCTGGGCAAAGTCATCTGTCCAAGCCAGGGTTGATCGGGCGTGTGCAGATTGCAGGTGTCCCAGTTCTGCATCCAGCCGATCATAATTCTCCTGCCATCCGGCGCAAGGATCGTCTGCGGCGCATAAAAGTCAATGCCGTAGTCAATCGACTGATTGTGATCCTCCGTAAACTGCTCCATCTCCTCATCGTAAGATCCAATCAGACAGAGGGTTCCGTTGCCATTGTGATATTCAAAACCTTGAGGCAGCATATCCTGCGGACTCGTGATCAGCACCGCTTTGCCGTCCAGCATGAAGAAATCCGGACATTCCCACATTTTCCCAAAACGTTTGCCGTTGACCGCCAGTATCTTTTCATACTTCCATCGAACGCCGTCTGGACTGCTGTAAAGAAGAATCCGTCCATCCCCCTCTTGTGTACAGTTGCCCACAACACAGCGGTAAGAACCGTCCGGCCTCTGCCACAGCTTGGGATCCCGAAAGTCAAATTTGCTCCCCCCTTCGGGCAGATCTTCCTTCGTAAGCACCGGATTCCCCAGATATTTTTCGTAGTCAATTCCATCCCCCACGGCGATACACTGTGTCTGGATATCCCGGGTACTGCCATCCGGCTGAGTCTCCCTTGCCACCCCTGTGTACATCAGCAGGTGCCTTCCGTCAGGCAGCACCACCGCACTGCCTGAAAAGCATCCGTCCCTGTCATAATCCATATCCGGCGCCAGCGCCGCCGGAAGATACTCCCAGTGCAGCAGATCTTTGGAAACCGCATGACCCCAGTGCATCGGCCCCCAGTGGGAATCGTAGGGATGATACTGGTAAAACATATGGTATTCCCCTCTATAATAGGAAAACCCGTTGGGATCGTTCATCCATCCCACACGGGTAGACAGATGAAAATCCGGTTTCTCCTCCCGCGCAATCTTCCTCTCCATCGTCTCTTCATATCTTCTCGCGTCACGCAAAGTCTGACTTATCATACCTAGTTCCTCCGTGTCAATATCTCTTTTCCGCCATTCCGTTTTCTATTCGTTTTTCTTTCATCCAAGCCCATACCCAGGCAGATTCTGCCTCAACTTTTACCCCGATATTTTCTGCTTTCCAAGGCAGCGCAAAGTGAAACAGCCATTCCTCTCATGACCACCCTATTCCTTATTGAGCCGTATCCACACCCGCATAGCGGTTGTATGCGTTCTGATATACAGTTAAAAGCTTATCCATACCGCACTTATCTGTCAAATGTTTGATATACGCATCCCACTCTTCATCCGTGGGCCCGCCGTTCTTGATCCACAGGCCCTCCTGCTCCGAAACTGCACTCTCAAAGTCCGCCTTATACCAGTCAATGTCATCCAGTTCTCTTCCCGTGAACACGCAGTCCACCGGGTAGGTCGTCGTATCATCCACAAAAGGCATTCAGAAATCATACAGATCTGTCAGACGCTCGATAGCGCGGTCCTCCATCTTAAAAGTGGTCTTGTAATAGTCGCTCAAGATCAGTTTCGGTCCCGCCACCTCGCACTCCCCTTTCAGCTCGCCGGAACCCTTGCCGTACTTTTCACGGCTCTCATCATCGGAAATACTCAGCCACACACCATCCTCATCCTGCCCGGTAAAATAGGTGCCGATCGGGCCGTAATGCAGCTGCATCACAATTTCCGGATCATACCACTTATCATAAAATTTTAATAAATTTGCGGGACTCTTGCAAGCCTTCGTGATGTTGAGCTGTCCGCTGTTGATACCGCCGCCCGTGCGGATCGTCACATTGTGGGTGCCATCAGGGCCATCCAAAATTGGCAGAAACACATAATCTTTCGCGTAATCTCCCATCAGCTCCTCAATATACCACCAAGTGGAAACACCCACATATCCCTGAGAGCATTTTGAAATCAACTGGGTATCGGACTGGCTGAACATTTCCAAATCCATCAGCCCTTCCGCATACCAGTCATGGAAATAGGTCACCGCATCCCGGTACTGATCTGTCACACACATGAACTCCACCTTACCGTCGCCGCGCAGAACCAAATCGTTGCAGACATCATTTGGCCAGTTTGTAAAGCCGAAACCCGCATAAAAGATATTCTGTCCCCAGCACCATTGGTCAAATCCCGTGCTCATGGGAATGGTGCTTCCCGGCGCGTTGCCATAATACTTCGCACTCATATCATTGTCTTTAAATGCCTTTAACACAGTGTGAAGCTCCTCGAGCGTGGCGGGCACTTCCAGTCCCAAATCATCCAGCCATGCCTTGTTGATCATTGCAAACTGTGGGATCGAATAGATACTATAATCCTCCGACGCGCCGATGCCCGCCGTTCCCATCCGTTCACCCGCAGGGAGGCCGTAGATATAGCCGTCATCCATGGTGATGGCGCTGCGGATATCCGGATTCTCCTCCAAAATTTTACTCAAGTTCGGCATATATTCTTCCGTCAGATAAGGCGTCAGGTCAATAAAAGTGCCGTCATCTCCATATCGGGAAATATCATAGTTGCTAAAACCCACTCCCATAAAGGCGTCCGGCAGTTCGTCTCCCGCGATGCGGATATTAACCTGCTCCGCCAGAGATTCGCTCATGGTCGTCCAATCAATGTCGATCCCTGTCTCAGACATAAGCTCATTTAAAACCACATTGTTGTCATAACCAGGGCTCAATGCACTCTGCGCGCCCATGACCGCGAACCGCGTCTGAGATGTGTCCGGATTTGCAACACCCTTCTCGTGGTGTCCATAATCTTTATTCCCGCAGGCCGCCACACACAACGCAAGGACTGCCATAAACGCACAAGGTACCAGCTTTTTTCTATAATTGCATACTTTCCAATCTCTCATAATATCCCTCCATTCAGTCAGTGTTTCCTTTCTGCGGTCAACCTTTTACCGCGCCTGCCATAAAGCCCTTTTCAAAATACTTCTGTACAAACGGGTAGATAATCAACATCGGCAGTGCTGCTATAATAATGGAAGAAAACTTGATCATCTCTGTCATCTTATTCAATTCCGCAAAACCGCCGGATATTGTGCTCGCCTGACTTGCACTGGCGGAACTCTTGATCAGAATATTTCTCAGTACAAGCGGCAGTGGCGCCTTATTCGGAGAAGGCAGATAGATCATCGCCGTAAACCAGTCGTTCCAGTAGGCC
>DLAA01000067.1:6065-21691 GCA_002493835.1 Lachnospiraceae bacterium UBA7060
CAGTAGGCCACCATGCTGAACACCACCATAACCGCCATGATGGAGCGGCTTAAGGGCACCACAATCTTGATAAAAGTAGTCCATTTGGACGCACCGTCTATACTCGCCGCCTCAATCATCTCCTTCGGGATGCTGTTCTCAAAGAAGTTTCTCACAATGATCATATTGCCTACCGCCACGCCTCCCGGCAGGAAAAGGGCCCACATATTATTGATTAACCCTGTCTGCTTTACTACCAAATAGGTAGGAACCATGCCGCCGCCGAAGTACATTGTGATAATGAAGAAAATACTGATCCACTTTCTGCCCGGCAGATCCTTCACGCTCAAGGGATAGGCTGCCAGATACAACACCACAACTGAAAATACCGTGCCCACGATGGTGTACTTAAAGCTGTTAAAAAGACCCGTCAGAATATTGGGATCGGCAAACACTGACTTGTAACCGTCCAATGTAAACTGGCTGGGCAGGAGAAACGTTTTGCCCGCATATACATCGTAAGGATCCGATACGGAAGCAATCAGCACATAGTATAATGGGTAAGCCACAATAAACAGGATAATGGCACAGATCACCACCAAAACAATGTCACTGCTTTTTTCAGAAAGTCCTGTCAGCTTTCCTGATTTTGTATTCGCACTCATGCCGCACCTCCTATATAAAACTCGTATCTTCCGATATCCTGCCGGCTATCTTATTTACCACAAGCAGCAATATAATATTAATCACCGTATTAAACAGTCCCACCGCTGTGGAGTAACTGTACTTGGCGTTTTCAATACCTTGTTGATACACATAGACCGCGATCACATCGCTGGTCGCCTTGTTCAAATCTGTCTGCAAAAGCCATACCTTCTCGAAGCCCACATTCATCAAGCCGCCCGCGCTCATAATCAAATTCAACACCATGATCGAGGTGAGTGCCGGAATATCAATATGGAGAATCCGTTGGAACAAGGATGCGCCGTCCACTTTCGCCGCCTCGTAAAGGGATGTATCCACATTGGACAAGGTCGCCATATAAACGATGATGCCCCAGCCAGCATCTTGCCAGATACCGGAGGCGATATAGATGGTCCGGAATGCATCTGACTCTGTCAGAAAGTCTATGGACGTTCCCGCGATCAGGTTGATCAAGCCGCCCGAAGGGCTTAAAAAAATACGAATCATACCGCAGATGACCATGGTGGAAATAAAGTGCGGCGCGTAGAGCACCGTCTGTGTCACTCTCTTAAAACGCTGAAACCGCAGCTGATTCATCATCAGCGCGAGAATGATCGGAATTGGGAAACTCCACAACAAACTGTAAAAACTGAGCAATATGGTGTTTTTGATCATGCGGCCAAAAGTCGGTGCGCTGAAAAATCTTCTGAACCATTCCAGTCCGATCCACTCACTTCCCACAAACCCCCGGCTCGCTTTGTAATCCCTGAACGCAATCTGTATGCCGTACATGGGTATGTACTTGTAGATAATCGTCAATACCACCGGAACCAAAAGCATCAGATACAGCTGCCAGTTATCCAGTATTCGTTTCTTTAGCGATCTGCCTCCCGGCCGAACCGCCGCCTTACTTCTACTCATATCCTTTCTCCCTTCCGTCATTTGTTCCGCCTCTTTTCGTGAAACGTTATTTTATTTATGTTTTCACTTTACCCCCACTTCTATCTCCTGTCAATAGCTTCAGCGCTTATTCTTCGTTAAATATTACATTTTCTGTTATTTTATACGAATTTATTTATGCATATTTGTATATTTTTAACATTTCTATTTCATGTAACGTTTCATATAAATTTCTTTTTTTATTCTTTACAAATTCAAAAAGTGCAATTATAATAACGCTATATAAGATAATTCTGATGTTTTTTGATATTTTCGTAATTTTTATGCCTTATTCTGCACTTGCATTCCATCTCATTTTATAACGTTTCACGCGATTTCACAGTGGATTCACGCGATTGCAAAACGGCTGCTCATTACGGTTCAAATCACTCAGATGTTGAAAGGAAGATGTCATATGCCAAAAGAAAACACTGCCCCGACTATGAAAGATGTAGCGCGGGAAGCAGGCGTCGCTCTCGGCACAGTATCGAAAGTGGTAAATGGTCTGCCCGTGGGTGATTCCTACCGAGTCCGCGTGGAGGAGGCTATCCGGAAGCTGAACTATCAAGTCAACAGCTATGCCCAGGGGTTGAAAGCCAACAAAACTTACACCGTCGCCCTTCTGATTCCCAACACGGTAGATCCTTTTTACGCCGCCCTCACCTACCATATCAACATTGCCTTATTAAAGAGAAAATACCGTATGCTCCTGTGCGCCACCGATTTTGACCCAAGACAGGAGCAGGAATATATATCGATGGCACAACACAATAAGGTGGACGGCATCATCGGCCTGACCTACAATCCCGGTCTGGTCGTAGAAGAAAATACGCCTTTTATTGCTATCGACCGCTCCATGGGGCCGGGTATTCCCTGTGTCGCCTGCGACAATTTTGCGGGAGGACAGCTGGCCGCTGAAAAACTGGCGGATCTGGGCTGTAAAAATGTTGCTTTTCTGCGAACCGGCTCCGCTCTTGTCAACGAGCCAAATAAACGAAAAGCCGGTTTTGAGACAGGATGCCTCACCCGCGGCCTTTCCTATGAGATGAAAATACTGGACGATGCGGATTCCTTTGACGAGTTTGAGGCCTTCCTGGCTGATCATATCATCAATGGAAAACTGACTTTCGATGGTATCTTCTGTGTGACAGACCGACTTGCTTATCTGATCTTAAAAGTTTTACGCAAATTACATCAGCGCGTCCCCGAGGATGTACAGCTCATCGGCTTCGACGGCATACAGTCTTTTGGCGACATAGACTATCACTGTTCCACCATCGTACAGCCTGTGCCGGAAATTGCGGAGATGTGCGTGGAACTGCTTCTGCGCGAAAATATGCTCGTGAAACCGCCTCTGGTGTGCCTGCCCGTGACTTACGCATACGGCGGGACGACCCGGGAAAAGAGCGAGGAATGAGGGTCGAGATGAAAATCGGAAATTTAGACGAACCAAATAATGCGGACGGACTGGCCGAGCTGATCAAAGCAGACCATTCCGGTCACATGACGAAGGCGCAGAGACGAAAGAATTGGTGGTACTACTATAAATGGTATGTGATCATTGGTGTGATCCTGTCCGCCGCGCTGATTCATCTTGTGGGCAATGCGCTGCGACTTTTTACCAAGTCCCCCGACCTGCAGATCGCCTATGTAGGCGCTGGCAGGCTTCCCGACGACACCGCTGCGGCGCTGGAACAGATCTTTGGCTCCCTCATTGCGGATTATAATCAGGATGGTGAAATTCTGGTGCAGATCAATCAGTATATCCGCGACGACAATGCAGCAGATGCGGAGACGGCATATGCGCAATATGCCTCCGAGGTTTCTCTTCTCGGCGATATCTCCGACTATGAGAGTTATCTTTTTCTGATGGATGATCCAGAACACTTTCAGCAGGAGTTTCAGGTCCTGGCAATGCCAGATGGAAGCTGCCCCGGCGATGCGGATTACTCTATAGATGGAAAAGTGATCCCCTGGACAGACTGTCCTCTGCTCTCCCGTGCCGATGCAGGCTATTATACAGAACTCATTGACGGACAATCCGTTACCGGAACCAATCAGGATCTTCTTGCCGATCTGTATCTTGGACGGCGGTACTTTTACAATGACAGGACGACAGAGAACAGAGAGGGATGCGATTCTTTGTGGGAGCTCCTTTGTAACAGTCTGAACTAATAATAAGGAGGATCATTAAATGGATGCAAAAAGATTTTTTCTTATCATAGGAATTTCATTGACACTACCTTTAACCGCCTGTGGCTCCCTGCCCTCCGGCTCTGCAAGTGATGCGGAAACGGTCACAGACTCCGCATATGTCACCGTCGGCAGTCATCTGACTGTGCACAATACGGACAGCCGCCTGACGCTTTTGGACAAGAAAGACACCCTGTCCGCTGACGGCTTGTACTATGCTTCATGGACAACGGGAAATTCCAAAAAATACGAGAACAGCGACGGCGAAACCGTGGATCTGTACGACGCCCAGCTCTATCTGCTTTTAGGGGAATCAAAAACATCCGAAGCGGCCGCGGAATCCATGGAAAACTGGCTGACCGCCGGAAAGGACAATTACGAAGTTTCCGCTGAGGAAACCGTCGTCTGCAACGGACAAAGCTACACCCTGCTCTCCTACCGCTTTGCAAATGAGGATAACCCCTACTCGCAAGGCGTATCGGCTTTCGGGGTTTTTGAAAACTGCGCCGTGTGCGCAGAATTGACATGTCAGGAAACATACAATGAAGATTTAAAAGAAATGCTCACCACTTTTCTGGAGGGGTGCAATTACGGCACCTGAATATATCTATAACAATTGACAGATATACGGATTTACAGCAATTCCCCCAATCTGCGGATCCCTTCCTCAATGGTTTCGCAGTCCGCATTGGTGTAGTTTAAGCGCATTGTGTTGGCGTTTTCAACCCCAATATAGAAAGGATCTCCGGGAACAAACGCCACTTTTTTCTCCAATGCTTTCGGAAGCAGAGACATTCCAGGAACAATTCGGCGGCAAGGCAATCACCACTGAAATCGCCGATGACGACAAGAATGCAGAAAGAGCAAAATATCATTCCTTTTTTAACGTCGTCTGCACATCGACTATGAAAAGAAGGTAAATAAAGTACAAAACGAACGGCTAATCAGACATCTCTTGTCTCCACCCTGGCAAGCGCAAAAAAAGCCGAAGCTGCAGAGATGCCCATCAAAACCGTATAAAAGGGGATATTTCCCATCAACGTATAACTGCCGATATTTCCCTGGGTAAAGCACACAATCACCACACCTGCAATTATGGCCGCCTTCGATGACTTCAAATACATACCCACCGGAAGCGCCACAAAACTGATGCTTATCATCACCGCAGAATCCGCCAGAATCTGCACATAAAACATACCGCTTCCCAGAGCGATACTGTCCGCCGATATGTAAGTGAATCTTTTGGCCGCCACAAGGGCAGCAAAAATGATTATTTTAGACAAAACCAGGGCGAGAAAATTGAAAATCCAGACCGATGCCATCTGTGAGCCCAGAATCATTTTGCGGCTGATGGGATAAGAAAACATCAGATTCACTGTCTTATCTTTATAGGTGCTCACAATAAAAGCCGCCAGCATCACGCTTGAGAAAATGATAAACGACAGATTCGTGAACATTTCCACTCCGGCTTTCAGCATGTCGCCGCCGTAGGCATATTTTACCTCGTCACTCTCCAACTCCCCTGCCACCATCAGAAGCATCAGGAGAAGAACGCCCGTCAAAATGAGAGCGTTGCGTATGTATTTTCCGACTTTGTTTTTCTTCCACTCTAATCTGATCAATTTAAACATGACTTTCCTCCCCTTCCGTCAGTTTCAGAAAATAGTCTTCCAGGCTTTCCGATTTTTTGCCTATGGCATCGATACCCACATCGTTTTCCGTGAGCACTTTCGACAAATCGTTGGTAGTGACACTACTGTCATAAACGCGGATCGTATTCTCATCCATAATTTTAAACTGCTCCAACTTTAATTGATCCGCCAGCACATAGGCTGCCTTCTTCGTGTCAGTGACCGAAAGCGCTATATAAGCGGTATGCATCTGTGTTATCTCTTTCATGGAAATTTCCTTCACCAGATTCCCATGATTGATGATACCGATGGTGTCGGCAATGCTCTCCACCTCCGAAAGAATATGACTGGAAAGAATCATCGTAATGCCGTACTCTGCACTGAGCATTCTAAACAGATCCCGAAGGTGCTTCATGCCTGCCGGATCAAGCCCGTTGGTAGGTTCGTCCAACACCAAAAGCTCCGGCTTGGCAAGAATGGCCCGTGCAATCCCCAGCCTCTGCTTCATGCCAAGGGAATATGTTTGTACAGGCTTATCTGCCGCATCCGTAAGCTCCAGCATATCAAGCGCTTTCTCCACACTTCCCGCATGATAATACCCCATGTATTCGCAGTGAAGAGACAGGTTTTCTCTCCCGCTCAGGTGCTCATAAAAAACGGGAAATTCAATAATACTCCCCATTCTTCTGAAAACCTCGTAGGACTTTGGCGCAAGCGGCCTTCCGAACAGCTCCACCGACCCTTGTGTGGGCTTCCAAAGGTTCGTGACCATCTTTAATACCGTCGTCTTGCCCGCTCCATTGGGCCCCAGAAACCCATAGATTTCTCCTTTTTTTACATGGATATTGACATCCTTTACCAGTTCCTTACCGCCAATGATTTTGGTAAGATGATTTGTCTGTAACACATAAGACATATCTATCGCCTCCTTCTGAAAACCATTGTAGCCGGTAAGATTTTCAAAATTCTTGCCCAATTCTTACAAATTTCTTTCTCCGCTTCCTATTCTCACAAGCAGACCGCCATTCCATTAGCTATTCACCCTGCCGTTTGGAACCTGCTTCAATTTCACCGTGAAAGTGGTCTTTACATGAGGTTCACTTTCCAGAAAAATATCTCCCCCCAACTGCAAAGCAAGATTCTTCGCAATGGTAAGGCCCAGACCATTTCCCTGAATCTCCCGATTTCGGGAATCTTCCAGCGTGTACATCCTGTCGAAGACGTTTCTTGCAAACGCCTTCTCGATCCCTTTTCCCCTGTCCGTTATATCGATGTACACATATCCCTCCCTCTCCCGCAGCGTTAATCCGATATATTTTCCGTCGCCGCCGTAGCGCACCGCGTTCGATAGTAAATTATTTAAAATCCGGCTGACAGCCTGCACCTCCCCCAGCGCAAAGATATCTTTTTCCGGAATGGACACCTCCACAGCGAAATCGCTTCCCTGCAAAATATCATAATAGCCTAGCACGCTTTCCCGGCACAGTTCGCTGATATTTATTTTTCCAATCTCAAGATCCATGTCACCGGCTTCCAGCTTCGCGAGCGTAAAAAACTGATTGATCAGCTCCATCACTTGACCGGCCTTTGCCTCCACTTTACGAAGCTCTTCATTTTCCCCATCCGCAAGACGCATCATCTCCAAATACCCCAAAATGACCGTCAGCGGCGTCTTAATGTCATGGGAGATATTGGAAAGCATCTTTTTATAAGATATCTCTTTTTTTCGATAATCCGCCTTGATATTCCGGCGGTCCGCAAGCAGCCGGTTGATCTGGGCACACAGCTCCTGAAGCGCCCTGTTATCCGTAAACACCATCACCTTTTCGTCGCTGTCCTGTTCTATAATATCAGACAGCGTTTGGCTGATCTGTCTCAATTTCGCATTCAGACTTCCGTTTCTCATTTTAATCTCCATTCCCAAACTTATAACCAATCCCCCAGACCGTGACCACAATCCGCGGCTCTCTGGAATTGTCCTCCAGTTTGTTGCGAAGCCTGCTGATCTGCACATTCACGGCGTTCTCATCCCCAAAATAAGCGTCCTTCCAGACTTGAGAATAAATCTGCTCCTTTGTGTAAACTTTTTTCGGATTTTCCATCAACAGTTTTAAAATCTCAAACTCTTTCGCTGTCAATTCTATTTTTTCCCCGTCTTTTGTGACGGAATACTCCTCTGCATCAAGAAGAAGACCGCCCCGTTTCAGAACGCCCTTCTTCTCTTTCTCCTGCGCCGCATACTGTGTACTTCTCCGGATATTGGCCTTGATTCTTGCCAGCACCTCCGTGACCGAAAAGGGTTTTGTGATATAATCGTCAGCCCCCAGTCCCAGCCCCAGCGTCTTGTCCGAATCCGTATCCTTCGCAGACATGATAATGATAGGCACTGTGCTTTTCTCCCGAATGGTTCTCATGACCTCCATCCCGCTTTTCTTCGGTATCATCAAATCCAGCAGAACCAGACTATATTCTCCTTTGGTAAACTTCTCACAGGCGCTCTCGCCGTCAAAAGCTGTCTCCACCTCAAAATGCTCTGTGGCCAGAAAGCTCTCCAACATACCGCTGATTTCCGGATCATCCTCCACTAGTAAAATTCTCAACTGTCCTCTCCTCCCCGCGGCGCCAATGTCCTAACATAGTGATAACGCGGCGCTGATATACATTATAAGCTTTTCTGATCAACCGTTCAATCCGCCCCGGGCCGTGAATAGTACGCGAATGGTACTTGAACAGCAACGGTAAAAGCTGCTTTACATAGATCAGAAATGCGCATTTGTGCTTGACAAAATTCATCTTTCTAATAAAATAGTTCTAAATAGAACAGCAACAGGAGACATCACTATGCCGCCACGTCCGTAATTGCTGATGGGCAGGCCGCAAAAGAACATTTCCTCTCAATTCTGCTAAAAGGTTCTCCCAGGAGAATATTTCATTCTGTCGTTTACTATATTAAAGGAGAAGATGTAATCATGTTTCAATTTATCATCTGTTTTATCGCAGGGATCGGCGCCGGACTCGGCACGGGATTTGCAGGAATGAGCGCCGCAGCAGTCATCAGCCCGATGCTGATTACCTTCCTGGGGCTTCCGGCATACGAAGCCGTAGGAATTGCCTTGGCAAGTGACGTTCTGGCAAGCGCCATCAGCGCATACACCTATGGAAAAAATAAAAATCTGGATATCCGAAACGGCATCGTGATGATGGCGGCTGTTTTATGTTTTACGCTGGTCGGAAGCTTCGTCGCCAGCCTGGTTCCCAACACCACCATGGGGAGTTTTTCCGTCTTTATGACATTCTTACTCGGTGTTAAATTTATCGTAAAACCGGTTATGACCACAAAAGAATCCATGACTACTGTCAGCGCCAAAAAACGCATCATCCAGTCTGTCCTAAGCGGCACAATCGTGGGCTTCATCTGTGGCTTTGTGGGAGCTGGCGGCGGCATGATGATGCTCTTGCTTCTGACAAGCATTCTCGGATATGAGTTGAAGACTGCCGTAGGAACAAGCGTATTTATTATGGCATTTACCGCTTTCACGGGAGCCGCCAGCCACTTTGTCATCGGCGGCATGCCCGATATCAAATGCCTGATTTTTTGTGTGGCATCCACTCTGCTCTGGGCGAGAATCGCCGCCAAGTTTGCGAACAAAGCCAGCGCTGCCACTTTAAACCGGGCGACCGGCGTGGTGCTCGTGGTGCTTGGCGCAGCTATTTTGGGAGTGAAGTATTTCGGGTAAATTTATTTTTCCCCTTACAGAATCAATCCACAAAAAACTGGAATCTGTACACGCCTGTTATTGTGTCCTTGTCAATTTCTGCACTGCCTCTTCCTTTGTTGACACAAAGAAAAAGTCTTTCCCATGGTTCGACTCGTAGATAAAATCTTTCAACGGCTTGCTTGTATAATGCGAATAATCCCCATAGACAGCCGCCTTCACATGATAATTCATAAACTTCTGGAGAATCTCGCCCGCCATACCTGTACTAAGGATGAAAAATTCCTCACATACCGCCTCTTTATCAATGGCAATCCTCTCCGCACCTGTCTCATACTTCACGGTCATCACCAGATCCAGAGCCGACTGCGTATCAACAATCACCATCTCATCACCGGAAACAACTGCAATATCAATCCCGTTATCTTTCAAATGTTCAATATTCATAATCTCCTCCTTAACTCAAATCTGCAGTACAAATTCCAGTTGGAGATAGATTTTACAGGGTAACACATAAATTGTCAAGCACCGTTTTCTCCGTCCGCCCCGGATACAGGCCCCCATTTTCCATTCTTCCTGCCTCATTCCCGTTCCCTGACTGTTACCTAGATCAACTCCCCTCCAGTTTCTTAAAAAAGCTTGCGGCAAGCAGCCCAATCACGCATACCATGATACCCGATGGAATCAATACAAGATACACCGCTCCATGGAACCTGTCAAATAAAAATCCATATGCCATCTGTCCTACCGGCTGTGCACACATCGTGACAGCGGCTGTATAAGACATAATCTTCCCTATCAGTTCATCCGGTGTATTCTGCTGAATCATGGATACCGCAAAAATAGAAAAAATACTGATCGCAGCCTGCATACCACAAAAGGAAGCAACAAGCACAGCATATCTGATAGACACGCTGGACGGAAAAAGAAATACGACTCCCGCCGGAATGATGCAGACACCGATTGCCGCAAGCACATACGATAATCTGCCAGATTTTAATTTCCCCGTAAGAAGCCCCGCAGCGATGCTTCCCAAAATAGTTGCCACCGCCAATGCACTCTCCGCCCCGCCATAAAACTCTGCATCCAGACCAAGCACAGTCCGCACAAGAAAAGGCAGCCCGACCAATGTAACCCCCATGACAAAAAAACGCGAGATTGCCACCAGAAGCAGCATTTTCATAATATCCGGCCGCTCCTTCGTGATAAAGCGGATACTATCGAAAAAATCATTCTTTACCATGGATAAAATATTTCCTTTGAAATCCCTGTCCTGACAGCTCAATCTGATAAAACATTCAAACAGAGCCGTAATAAAAAAGCACACAACACTTGCATACATTACCGGCTTCAAGCCGACTGCCGCATACAAAATGCCGCCCAGCAAAGGCGCAATCAGATAAGAAATAGATGCTACCTGGTTCACAACCGCATTTCCCTTAATAATG
Source organism: Lachnospiraceae bacterium UBA7060 (assembly GCA_002493835.1). GTDB lineage: Bacteria > Bacillota > Clostridia > Lachnospirales > Lachnospiraceae > UBA3282. The sequence goes on from DLAA01000067.1 coordinate 16,656, forward strand.
TTATCGCCTGACAACATTTGCGGGATACAAGCCTGCACCGTAGGTGTCTCAAATGCCCCAAGAACGGAGAGTACTATCAGCAGCACGCCGATCACCGCAATGGCATTCCTCCCGGACAAAAAGACTGCCGCGCATAAAACAGACATACCTGTCAAAGTATCCAGCGCCACCATGACATTCCTTCTGTCTGCCCGGTCAGCCAGAATGCCGCCAATAGGTGATAAAAGGATTGTGGGGATTGTCGCAATAGATAAAATACCTGCAAACACAGCCGCCGAACCGGTCACTTCCAAAACATACATAGACAATGCCAGACGCAGGATATAATTGCCAAACAAAGAACTTGCCTGTCCCAGTACAAGGAGTGTGAAATTTTTCGTAAACAGTTTCTTCTCCATCTGCTACTCCTTCCTTTGTTCCCTATCTCTTCTCAGTATCTTCTCTGTCCGTTCATACATCTCATCCTCTATGATTGGCAGTCCCATTGCCGAAAGAACCTCCGCAACAAACCGGCATTTACGCTGTATTTCTTCTGCATCCGCCGGAAACACAGACGGGAGCAGCCAAAAATTGACAAGCGGCAGCAGTTCGGAAAGCTCCTTTGCGTATTCCGTCCGGATAGAACCGTCACGCCGTCCTTCCTCGATCAATTCGAACCATAAAGGTGTCAGTACCCGCCGATTGGCCTCCACTGCGGCCGCCAGAATGCGCGGATCTTTTAAAATAGGAATGGCCTGTATGTTTAACTCTTCTCTATCCCCGTCAGCCCGGTCAAAAGCAAGCACCTCCCGAATTTTCTGCAGCCCGTTCAGGTCAGAACGCCCCCTGACTGCATCAAAAGGATTGTTTTCCAAAAACATTTGATCCCCTAAAGCGTGCATGACTTCTTCTTTACTCTGGAAAAAACGGTAGAACATCCCCTTTGCGCCGCCAGCCACCTCCATAATATCCGTAATGGCCGTTTCCTCATAACCTTTTGATAAAAACAATTCCCTTGCCGCGTCTAAAATCTCTTTCTTCCATTGTTCCGGCTGTTTTTTTACTGGCCTTGCCAATTTTCATGCACCCCCTATAGTAGTTATTGACCTTTGGTCAATAACTACTATATATGATTAACAACCAAATGTCAACAGCTACAAATACAGTTTTCCGGCACCGCCCAAACAGACCATACCATACAGGACCTAGCTTTCCCGTAAAAAGAAACAGGGCTTTAAATCACCCTAAAGCTTCCCAGCCAAGGCGAATCAAAGTCCTGTCTTTGTCATTTCTTTTATAACCTCACACTTCTCTAAAACTTCATACCTTTGTTTCCCGATTCACTTTTACAAAATAGAGTAGATTGATCACAATCCCAAATACTGTTGCGCAGGGCGCCGCCAGACCGATCAGAGTGAGACTCGCATCCGGCTGAATACTCATGAAATAGGACATAGGCAGACGCACCATAAAGGTCTGTGCAATTCCCTGCAGCATGACAAACAATGTCTTAGAATGTCCATTGTAATACCCAATAAAACTAAACAAGATCGCCGTCACAACTGCCTCCGGCGCAAAACCTTTCAAATACTGCGCCGCTCTGGCAATCACCGCCGCATCACTTGAAAAAATAGCGGCCAGCAGATCACCGCGTACAAATGCAAAAACGCCAATGAAAATACCGACACCACATCCGATCGCCATTCCGGTGACCATCGCCTTCCTGGCCCGCTTCTCCTGTCCTGCCCCCACATTCTGAGCAACGAAGGAGGCCATGGACTGCATAAGGGAGCCAGGTACGAGCATGACAAAGCTCACAATCTTATTGGCCACGCCGTAACCGGAAGAGGCGTCCAACCCCAATCTGTTGATAAAGGCACACAGCGCCAAAAATGACAGTTGTGTCAAAATCTCCTGAAAGGCAATCGGTGTTCCCACCATCACAAATTTCTTAATTTCCGGATTAAAACGGATATGCTCCTTTTTTAGCGTAAAAGGCGGCTTCCTCTTCTTGATAATGACTAAGGACAAAACTACGCTGACCGCCTGCGCCATCACGGTTGCCAGGGCAGCGCCCGCCACATTCCACTGAAAAACGGCTACAAACAGCAAATCACCTATGATATTTACCACACACGCAATCCCCACAAAAACCAGCGGCATATTGGAATCGCCGATGCCCCGGAAAATACTGCTGATCACATTATAGGCAATAATAAAGAAGATGCCGCCGCCGCAGATGCGCACATACAATACCGTCAGATCCAAAGCCTCCTCCGGCGCCTGCATCAGAATTGCAAAGGGTCTCGCAAATACCAAGGTGACTGCCGCAAGAATAAATGACAACAGCACAAACAGGCAGATCGCGCCTCCTACCACCTGCCCCACTTTCTCCGGCTTCTTTTCTCCCATGTACTGTCCCATGACCACCGTGACACCCATGGTCAGCCCCGTAATTGTAAAGGTAATCAGATTCACAATATTGCTTCCGGTTGATACACCAGAAATTCCAGCCGTCGTTCCGAACCGCCCCACCACCAGAATATCCACCGCTCCGTACATGGCCTGCAGAACTAATGCCCCAAAAATCGGAATCATAAAACGCAGCAGTTTGGAGATAATGCTGCCCTGTGTAAAATCGCTTTTGTTATCCGTCATATTTCCATTTACCTTTTCATTTTTGTGAAATTCGCATATATCTATTTTATCTTATACCTCTCCACATGTCACCTGTACAATTATATTTTATTTCTACATCTATTCTGCCATCGAAAAACACCGCCTGATTTTCAGGCATTAAATCTTCCAGTCATAACAATCGGCTGGGCACTCCCAATGATATAGACAAAAAAGTGTAAAGTCCTTGCTCATTCAATAGACTTTACACTTTTTTGTTTATCAGGTCATATGATTATTATTCTTTGATTATATCTAATTCAGTAAGATTGATACCGGAAGCTGTTAGTATGACTTTTAACGCCGTATAACGTCTTTTCATTTTTTTATACGCTTCTGAATCCTTTTCACAAGATATCATATAGTCCTGCAGTCTCTCAAATTCTTCCACATTCTTCTGCATCAATTCTTTTTCGGTCATTAAGTGTAAAGCCAGTTAAATGATCCTCTTTTATTATAATTTCACTTTACGGCAGCTGATAACTCTCCCTGTAAACCATCACCCTGCCTCGGAATTCTGCATTGTCTCCCGTTTTGAGCTCATTGATATAAGCATGCGTATCAAACTCGTCCTCGCTGACTTCCAGCAGACATACGGCGATATTGGAACAATGGTCAGAAACACGTTCGAAATTCGTTGTGATATCAGACAGTATGAATCCTAACTCTATGGTACACTTTCCTTTCTGAAGACGCTTTACATGCCTGCGTTTGATCTCCATATTCAGTCCATCAATAACCTCCTCCAGAGGCTCCACCTGCCTTGCCAGCTCCAGATCATCCTCCCGGAAACTGCCCATAGCTATATGCAGAATATCATGAATCGCGCGCTGAAACACCTGTAACTCTTTCTTTGCCTTGTCCGAAAATGCCAGCTTTTTTTCGTACATCTCTTTCGCGGCATCCATCACATTCAAAGCATGATCAGAAATTCGCTCAAAATCCCCGATACAGTGCAGAATAGTAGAAAGCGTATGACTGTCCCTCTCCGAAAGCGTCCGGGAGCTAAGTTTCACCAGATAACTGCCGATCTCATCCTCAAACTGATCCACCTCTTCCTCCAGCATCCGTACTTTTCGGGCACTCTCCTCGGTGTAATGATCCAGAAGACCCATAGCCACATTCATAGACTCCTCTGTCAAATCGGCCATTGCCATCGCCGCAGTGCGGCTCTGTTCCACTGCATAGGCAGGTGTCTCTAAAAATCGAGCATCCAACAGATGCAGCGGTTGATTTTCAGCTGCTTCTTCCGTCGACTCTCCATCCCGGACTGTTATACTCGCCAGTTTTACCAGTCCATTGGAAAACGGAAGCAGTGATAACGTTGCCGCCAAATTAAAGATACTGTGAATCGCGGCAATGCCAAATGGCGTCGCCGCCTCATTCAAAAACGGGAATGGATTTACAGCGTTTATCCCATAAAACACAGCCATAAAAAGAACGGTTCCAATTATATTAAAATATAAATGCACCAGCGCCGCACGCTTCGCATTCCTGTTTGCTCCCACACCTGATATCATTGCCGTCACACAGGTACCGATGTTCTGCCCCATAATAATGGGAACAGCCGCACTGTAACCCACCGCTCCCGTCGCACACAGCGCCTGCAGAATACCTACCGACGCAGAGGATGACTGAATCACAGCTGTCAACACAAGACCTGCCAGCATACCGAGAATTGGATTGGAAAAACGAAGCAAAATGCCTGTAAACTCTGGTACTTCCGCCAGTGGCTTCACTGCGTTACTCATCGTGTCCATACCAAACATCAGTATAGCAAAACCCAGCATAATTGTACCGGCTTTTTTCAACTTCTCTCTGTGTGAAAACATGAGAAATCCGATACCGACAATCGCTAGAATCGGTGAAAAAGACGTCGGCTTACACATCTGCACCAAAAAAGAATCACTGTCAATCCCTGTTGCACCCAGAATCCATGCGGTTATCGTTGTACCGACGTTGGCTCCCATAATAATGCCCACCGCTTGCTGCAGTTTCATAATACCGGAATTGACAAAACCTACCACCATCACCGTAGTTGCTGAAGAAGACTGAATCACCGCCGTGACGCCCGCGCCCACAAGCACCGCCTTTATGGGTGTATTGGTCAGTCTCTCCAGAATTTTTTCCAATCTTCCGCCGGAAGCCTGCGCCAATCCGTCTCCCATCATATTCATTCCGTACAAAAACAGCGCCAATCCGCCAATCATCGTCAGTAAATCAAAAAAGTCCATGTTTCATCCCCTCAATCATATTTTTCTCAATTTACCCGATTTTTATTTTAAAACCGCAGTGTAAAATCTATGACTGGGAAATGTAAAATCTATGTAAAAAATCGAGCGCCCGCGCGCTCGATTCAGAGAATGCTCCGCATTCTCCTT
>DLAA01000143.1:0-2163 GCA_002493835.1 Lachnospiraceae bacterium UBA7060
ATCCTCCTCCCTTATTTCTTCTCTCTCTTAGACAGTACGTCGAATGCAACCGCCGCCAGAAGTACCAGGCCCTTGACTACCTTCTGGTAGTTGGCGTCAATACCCATGATACTCATACCCATGTTGATGACGCCCATCAAAGTCGCACCAACTACCACACCGGTCACGCTTCCCACACCGCCGTAGGCGGAAGCACCGCCGATAAAGCAGGCGCCGATTGCATCCATCTCATAACCCTGCCCATAAGTAGGCTGTGAGGAAGTCGCTCTTGCGATGGTGAGAATGCCAGCCAATGCCGCCAGAAATCCCATATTTGCGTATGCGATAAAGTACACTTTCTTTGTATTGATACCAGAAAGTCTGGTAGCCTTTTCATTGCCGCCCACCGCAAACAGATAACGCCCGATTCTTGTTTTTGTAGTCAGATAACCATAAATCAGAAGCACCAGCAGGATCCAGACAAGAGCAGCGGGGATCCCCTTGTAGGAAGACAGCTTGTAGCTCAGCCAGAGGATCACGGCGCTGATCAGGGCAAGACGCACCACTGTGCCGCCAAGAGGCGCTGTCTCATACCCTCTGCTCTTATTGTTAATGCGGTTTTTTAACTGCATCGCCACAAGAAGGATCACCGCGATACAGCCGGCTGCCATACAGGTCATATTGAATCCTTCGCCGCCGAAGAAATCCGGCACATAGCAGTCTGCACCACCGCCAAACACCTTGATGAAGGTCTCACTCTTTAAGGAAACCGTCATACCCTGCAGCACCACATTGGAGAGTCCGCGGAACGCATACATACCTGCCAGTGTCGCAATAAAAGGCGGTACCTTTATGTAGGCAATCCAGAACCCCTGCCACATGCCGATCAGAAGACCGATAATAAGCATCGTGATCGTCGCTGCCCAAATATTTATATTTTTATCCATCATCATTGCGCCCACTGCACCCGCAAAGCAGACCACAGAGCCGACGGACAGATCGATGTTACCGCCTGTCAGAATACAGAGCAGCATGCCGGTAGCCAAAACGAACACATACGCATTCTGTGAAATCAGGTTATTGATATTCTGTGGAAACAGAATTTTCCCTTCCGTCGCAACCTGGAAAAAGATTACCACCAAAACCAGGGCGATTATCATGGTATATTTTCTGAGTATCGTAGAAACATTTACTTTTTCCATAAACTTACGCCCCCTTTCCCGAAGTTACGATGATGGACATGATCTTCTCCTGAGTCGCCTCCTCGGCGGAAAGCTCTCCCGCGATCTTGCCCTCATTCATAATATAGATCCTATCGCTCATGCCAAGCACCTCCGGCAGCTCGGAAGAAATCATCACAACGGATTTTCCCGCCGCTACCAGATCGTTGATTATGCAGTATATCTCGTACTTCGCGCCCACGTCGATACCTCTTGTAGGCTCATCCAAAATCAGCACATCCGGATCCGTAAACATCCACTTTGCCAGAAGAACCTTCTGCTGATTACCGCCGGAGAGGTTTCCCACATTCTGTTCCACCGTAGGACATTTTGTTTTGAGCTTTCCTCTGTAATCCTCAGCCACCTGATACTCCTTATCTTTGTCAATGATCATATGCGGACTGATGCTGTCCAGATTGGCCAGCGTAGTATTGATCTTAATCGGGTTTGTGAGCACAAGCCCATTGCCTTTACGGTCCTCTGTCACATAAGCCAGCTTGTTCTTGATGGCCTGCTTAATCGTCTTTAAATGTACTTCCTTACCGTCCAGAAAGAGCTGCCCGCTGATGCCTGTACCGTATGACTGTCCAAAAATGCTCATGGCAAGCTCGGTACGGCCCGCGCCCATCAGCCCGGAGATGCCTACCACCTCGCCCTTTCTCACCTTAATGGAAACATTGTCACACACCTTTCTCTCCGGGTAGAGAGGATGATGTACGGTCCAGTTTTTCACTTCCATATTCACGTCGCCAATTTTCACACCGTGGCGCTTCGGGAACCGGTCTGTCAGTTCTCGGCCGACCATTCCCTGAATTATTCTGTCCTCCGAAAACTCGGTAGTCTTCTTATCCATCGTCTCTATTGTGGAGCCGTCACGGATGACCGTGATCTTATCCGCCACATATGCAACCTCATTTAATTTATGAGAGATAATAATCGATGTCATGCCCTCTTTCTTGAACTT
>DLAA01000143.1:2416-27276 GCA_002493835.1 Lachnospiraceae bacterium UBA7060
GCAACCTCATTTAATTTATGAGAGATAATAATCGATGTCATGCCCTCTTTCTTGAACTTCAGCATCAAATCAAGCAGAGCCTGGGAATCTGTCTCATTCAATGAAGATGTCGGCTCATCAAGAATCAGAAGCTTCGCGTGCTTGGCCAGCGCTTTCGCGATCTCCACAAGCTGCTGCTTACCAGTACCGATATCTTTAACCAATACCTTGGACGACTCAGACAGACCCACCATCTTCAAATATTTGTCAGCTTCCCCGTAAGTTTCGTTCCAGTCGATCGCCGCGCTCTTGCCGCGCTCGTTGCCCAGGAACATATTTTCTCCGATTGTCATATAGGGAATCAATGCCAATTCCTGATGGATGATAACGATCCCTTTCTCCTCAGAGTCTTTAATCTTGTTAAACTTACATACTTCACCGTTATAAACGATGTCACCCTCATATGTACCATACGGATAAATGCCGCTCAACACATTCATCAGCGTGGACTTACCTGCGCCGTTCTCACCGACCAGCGCGTGGATCTCTCCCTCTTCCACTTTCAGATTCACATTGTCGAGCGCCTTGACACCAGGGAATGTTTTGGTAATATTTTTCATTTCCAGTAAAATCTTAGCCAAATTGTATTCCTCCCAACTTAGTTTCTATACTGCCATCCCACTTCTCTTTCTTCAAAATCAGCAGGCGGGAATCCCCGCCTGCCGGTTTTTTCTATGCATAACATATTTTCATTGTCTGAGACTTAGAATTCTTGGCGTTTCGCCCTCTGGCGAAGCTTCTCAGACTGCGGAGAATGCTTTAACATTCTCCAGTCTAAGATTAGAATTTCTTGGCGTTTTGCCCTTTGGCGAAGCTTCTCAGACTGCGGAGAATGCTTTAGCATTCTCCAGTGTGAAGCTTGAAATCACTTAGTGAGGTTTTTCCGAACTTAGTGATTTCCTTCACACGATTATTGAAGATCAGCCTCGGTGTAGTAACCGGAGTCGATCAGCAGTTCCTTGTAATTGTTCGCATCTGCAAATACAGGCTCGCAAAGGTAAGAAGGAATCACACCTGTGCCATTGTCGTAGGTCTCGGTATCATTTACCTCTACAGTCTCACCCTTCAAAATCTGACCAACCATCTTAACTACCTGAGAAGCCAGAGTACGTGTATCCTTAAATACAGACATAGACTGCTTGCCGTCGATCATGTTCTTCACGTTTGCGATGTCACAGTCCTGACCGGTAACGATCGGGTAGTCCCCTGTGTAGTTTGCTGCCAGAGCGTTCTCTACACCGAGAGCGGTGGAGTCATTGGAGCAGAGGCAGATATCAAGCTTTGTGCCGTCCGCATAGTTAGAAGAAAGGATGTTCTCCATTCTGGACTGTGCAGTCTCGGTAGCCCATGCGGGTGTACCAACGGTAGCGAAATCTACCTGGCCGGACGGGATCACGATCTTGCCGGCATCGATGTAAGGCTGTAACACGTCCATAGCGCCGTTGTAGAAGAATGTCGCGTTATTGTCGTCCGGAGAACCTGCTGTAATCTCCATGTTGAAGGGACCTTCCGCATTGTCCAGATCTAAAGCATCTACAATATACTGGCCCTGTGTCTGACCTACCTTATAGTTATCGAAAGTAGCGTAGTAAGAAATCGCATCGGTGTTCTTGATCAGACGGTCATATGCGATAACCGGGATGCCTGCGGTCTTTGCACCCTCAAGAACGGTGGTCAGGGATTCGCCGTCAATAGAAGCGATAACCAGTACGGAGCAGCCGCCGTTGATCATATTCTCAATCTGGGAAACCTGAGTAGCTACATCATTGGAAGCGTACTGAAGGTCAACCTCATAGCCTGCTGCCTCAAGCTCAGCCTGCATGTTGGAACCGTCCTGATTCCATCTCTGCAGATCCTTGGTGGGCATAGCCACGCCTACCTTATTTCCAGTCGGTGCTGCCGCCGCATCTGCCGCAGGAGCCTCTGCCTCTGCATCTGCCGCCGGTGCCTCCGCCTCCGCTGCAGGAGCCTCTGCCTCCGCCGCAGGAGCCTCTGCTGCCGGTGCCGCTGCCTCTTCAGAGCCGCCGCCACAGCCGGCCAGTGCTGCTGCAACCATAGAAGTTGCAAGAACCATGCTCAATACTTTTCTCTTCATGTCTTACTTTTCCTCCCTTTTCTTAAATATAGGTAATTTTACGGAATTATTTCCGCATCTCCAATATACCACAAAGAAAACAGGAAAAATTTATGACTTTCTGTACATTTTTACCATACAGGCATTCAATTCCTGGATTATAATAGCACATTTTTGTTTTTTTCCAGGTTGTCAGCAAAAAATTGCTATTTTGGCATCTGTCCAGGAACATTCAAATACACATCTTCCTTCAAATGGAATCCGCCGCCAATGATGACCTCATCAATGTTTTCACGGTTGACACTGATAGGCTCCAGCCCGATATAGGGAATTCGGTATTCTCCGCTTTCGATCACGGTCACATCATCGCCCGTCAGCTCCTCTCCTCTTGCCAGCGCGACCGCGGCCTCCGCGGCCCGGGTGGCAAGACGCTCCACCGGTTTATAGACTGTCATAACCTGGGTGCCCTCCACAATCCGCTGGCAGGCAGCCAAATCCGCATCCTGTCCTACCACCAGAATATCTCCTGCCTGTCTTGTCTCCGCAAGAGCGCGCACGGCCTGGGTGGCAAGGTCGTCATTACCGCACATAATAGCATCCGCCTGAGAGATCTTTTGCGGATTGGCGTAGATGTAGGCCGCCGCCTCCTCCGCACGCCAGTTATCCGCATGAATGGAATCCAGAATGGAAACCCTGTGTTTTGACATCACCCTCTTAAAAGCACTCTCCACAAGCGGCACGTTATTGTCAGTGGGAGAACCGCCCAGCATCACCACTTTTCCACCGTCGATGCCTTCCTTCACAAGAGCCTGTGCCATCATCGTGCCCACCATCTCATTGTCAAAAGTAATATAAAGGTCCACGTCCGCATCATTGATCAGCCGGTCGTAAGAGACAATCTTAATCCCTGCATCCTTTGCCTTCTCCACGGAGTCCTGCAGGGAAGCCGGGTCGATGGCAATGATAACGATCACATCCATTCCCTTCTGAATAAAATAGTCGATCTGCTTCTTCTGCTCTTCCACCAAACCATTAGCGTTCTGCACATTGACCTCCGCCCCCAGCTCCTTGGCCACCGAGACAAATACGTCCCTGTCCCTCTGCCAGCGCTCAATGACAAAGGAGTCGAAGCTCATGCCGATTTGGATCTTTTCTTCTTCCCCGTCATCGCCCTCGCGGCCGTTCTCCACCTTCCCGCAGGCGCTAAGAGCCATAAGCAGAATAAACACTAAAGTTAAAATAACAATTTGCTTTTTTTCCATAATAAATACTCATCTTCCAATGTCTTTTGCAGATTATCATTATAGCTGCTTATACTCCGTAGGCGTCACACCCACCTTTTTCTTAAAGGATCTGCTGAAATAGTTGGGATCCGCATATCCCACCATAGAGCAGATCTCCTTCATGGAATACTCCGTTGTGGTGAGAAGCTCCTTGGCCTTATCCATGCGGATGCCGGTCAGATATTCCACGAACCCTTCTCCCACATCCTCTTTAAATATTTTGCTGAAATAATAAGGACTGATATTAACCTTCTGGGAAACTTCGTCCAATGAAATATCTCTGCTGTAATTACTTTTGATATAAGCCTTGGCAGCCTCCACGGCTCCCATAGATTTCTCTGAAGCCTTCGCGCTCACATTGCGGGCAGCCTCCCCCATCTTCTCCAAAAACCATTCCCGCAGAGACAATACATCGTTAAGTTCCATCACCGTTGGAAGATAATCCGCCCTGTCTCGAAACTCATAGGTCATTCCGCCGGAATTGTACGCCAAATGTTCCGCATAGAGCACAAATTCCAACACCTTTAAGCGCATGTTCATCAGATACTCACCGTGAAGCTGTGCAATCAAATCATAGTATGTCTCCGCCGTCGCAACAGCGTGATTTGCTTCCCCGTTTTTCAGTTCCATAAAAAGCTTTTTTTCCAAGTCAACCGGGTAGGTTTCCTCGTGTTCGCAGCCAATGGGAAGATCATCCACATGGGCGACGCTCCCCGTCGTCATAATCAGGGCGTTGACTGCCTCTTTATAGGATTCTCTGGCTTCCTCGATGGGCGCGATGGCGCTGATGCCAATGCGGAAACTGATCTGTGTCCTCTTTTTTAATTCCCGGACAATTCCCCGGGACTTCTCTATCAATGTGATCCTCTCCTCATAGGCCATCTGCCTTTCCTCGCATGGAACCAGCCCGGGCAGTTTGTTCGCCATGGGCATTCCCAGAATCACACCGGGATAGGCCTCCTTCAGATACTCTCGAAGCACCATGTCATACTGCTGCATCTTCACACTGCTGCCCACCGCGTTTGTCATATGGTTTCCCTCCTGGGTATCTCCGCAGACTACCGCCAGCAGGTAGGCCTGATTCTGGCTGATTCCCAAAAGCTGTTTATAGTTTTCAATATCCTCCTGAAAATGTTCCTGAAACAAAAGATTGTAGAGCAGGCCGTTCTCTATAATAGGCATGACCGCCCCCAGCTTTTCTCTGATCAGCAGATCGTTGCTTCGTTTGTTCCGCTCCTTGTCGATCTGCTCCATAGCCTTTTTAAGCGCCGCGATAATCCGGGTCTTTTCCATCGGCTTGGTAATGTACTCCAAAACGCCCAGCTTGATGGCCTCCTTGGCATAATCGAACTTGTCGTAGGCGCTCATCACAATAAAAATAACGTTGTGATTCGTCTCCCGAATCTCCCGCATGGCCTCGATACCGTTGATGCCAGGCATCTGGATATCCATGATGGCGATGTCCGGCCGGTAGTTTTCCGCAAGTTCAATCACACTTCTGCCGGTCTTGGCATATTCCACATTGCACGCTTCTCCAAACTCCTTCTCTATGATAAATTTCAGAGAGTCAATCACGATTCCCTCGTCGTCCGCCAGCATAATTTTATAGTGACTCATTTTTATCCCTTCTTTTCCTGGTGTGCCCTGTTCGACAGACGCAGACAAACTTCCGTCCCCATTCCTCTGCCCTCACTGTGAATAGTCATCACCTCATCATTTCCCGTAAACAGTTTCATCCGGGAGATTACATTGTCCATGCCCACGCCGTTTCCGCCCCCTGGCATATCCTCCTCCCGGTAGGTGCCGCTCATCACCTTTGCAATGGTTTCCTGGTTCATACCAACGCCATTATCCTTCACACTGAGGCATACCTGTCCCTCCTTCTCGTAAAGAGAAAGAAGGATCCCGCCTTTGTCGCCCATCTCACGGATCCCGTGATTGACAGAGTTTTCCACAATAGGCTGCAAAATCATACCCGGCATCTCCACCGACAAAAGAGATTCATCGATGCGCTTCTCGTAGTGAATGTCCCCGGCAAACCGCACATTCAAAATATAGATGTAGGAGTCCACCATCTCCACTTCCTCCGCCACGGTCACTGTCTCCTCGCTTTTCTTCATATTGTATCTGTAAAACTGAGCTACCTTTTGGATATAGTCGTAGGTTCTGTCCGCGTCCTCCATCATGGCAAGCTGCGCGCCCGCATTCAACGTATTAAAGAGAAAATGGGGATTAATCTGAGCCTGCAGATACTTAAGTCTGGCATCCTTCAAATGCCCCTCCATAAGAAGCTCCCGCTCCTTCAATGCGCGCTCCGCCTCCATGCTCTCCCTGATCCGTTCGATGTATCTGCCAATGCTGACCACCATGGAATTGAAGGCACCCGTAACGACACCCACTTCGTCCCGCGACTCCACCGGCAGAAGGTCGATCTCAAAATTGCCTTTCGCCACCTCGTCTGCCTGTCCGGCCAGCTTTTTCAGCGGCCTTATCAGCGCACCCACAAAGCTGATAATAATGCATACATTGCTGAACATCACCAGGACTATGGCGATCACGGACACCGCCTCAAAGAACTGAAACCGCTGCAGCAATTCACTGTAACGCTCGGAATTACTGCGAAACTGCTCCATATTCAGATTGGAAATATAAGTGCCGATATAGCCATACATTTTGGCAGCATTTTCATAATGCGCGCGGTACTTCTCCACATTCCGCCCGCGCTTGGCCTCAATGGCCTGTGCCACTTCCGTGAGATACTCATCAGTCATATGTCTGATGTTCCGCTCCATCCGGTCAAATGACCGCCCCGTTACCTCCTCGTTTAAATCCGCCGCCATATTCCTGCAAAGGGCCTCGCTTCGATAATAATTTTCCAAAGAGTCGCTGGTCTTTACATTCAGATAAGCCGTCATATCATCCTGAAGCGCATTGACAGCGTCGGAAAACTCATTCAGATGGCGGTTATCCTGATAAACCATATCAAGCCTGCCAGACATACTGTTGATACCGATGATCAAAAAAATATTCACCATCACAACGAGAATATTCGTCACGATATAGATGCTGCTGATTTTAAACTGCAGAGAGAAGTCCCGTAATTTACTCATCATTTTCCTCCGTTCCGAAGCGTTTACGTTGAACTTGTTTGCTCATCAGAGAATTTATTCAACCTCCGACTCCTCCCCCTGCAGATACTCGTCCACATTATCTCTGGTAATCAGACTGATATCCGCCGTAAAATACTGGCTGGTGTAACCCAGATCGTGATACTCCTGCAAAGCGTCAATGCAGAAGGCCCCCATCTGTGCCGTATCAATATCCACAGTTGCATAGATTACGCCCCTGTCAATGGCATTGAGGATCGTGTCGGAAACATAATGCCCCAGAATGCTGACCGTGCCCACTTTATTGTAGTCCACCACCGCCTGATAAGCGCAGGTGGTATTCAGCTCATTCAGGCAGATCAGGATATCCGGAATATCCCCGCCCATAAAAATGTCCCGGACAGATTCCTCCACCGAAAAGGCGTTGGTATCATCCACCGACTGCTGGGAGAGCTCCACCACCGTATTTCCCCGCTCCTGCTCAATCGTCTCCTGAATGCCGGAATAGAGGATATTCTGGTCCAGACTGTTTGCAAAAGGATTGACCAAAAGAGTCACTCGAATCGGGCGCTCCGGCGATCCAAGTTCCACTTTCTCCTGCCACGCAACGATATCATTCCCATCGAGTGCGCCCTCCATCCGCGTCTCGCTTCCCTCGTCTCCCGTCCCCATCCCGCCAGGCTCCTCTGTTGTTTTGATAACAAGCCTTGTCTCCTGCGTACCAGCCAGCCGCTCCCGCATAATCTTAAGCGCCTGTCTGCCATACTCTCTGCCTAGATTATAGCTGCCCACACCCACAAAACTGCAGCGGGCACTCTGGGTATTGTCCCCGTAAAGCGTCACAACGGGGATCCCCGCCGCGTCCGCCCGGTCAATTAAAGCTGTCATCTGCTCCTCTTCGCTGGCTGTCACAATGATGCCGTCCACTCCGGAAGCGACAGCGATCTCCATCTGCTCCTCCACGCTGTAATCCTGAAAGTGGTCATTTCCCAGCCAGTCCACATAGACATTTTCCTCAAGCGCACGCTCATAAGCCCCCTGATAGACAGACTGCCAAAAAGCAGATTTCCCGTCCTGTGTAATCATAATATAGTATCTATCATAGTTTTCTCCCGCTGTCTCCTCTTTAAAACTGCCTTTGTAAAACCACAGGATATAACCCGCCATCAACACCGTGAACAGAATACCGGCCACCGTCAAAAACACGGGAAGAAACGTAAGCCCCGAAAATTTTCTTTCCGGGGCTTGGTTTTCTGCATGCAGTTGTTTCTCTTTCTTAATTATCTTCAATGCCTTTCTGTATGGTTCTCCCTTATTTTTTGTAGTATGTATCATAGTTCACAAGCTCATCCAGCAGTTTCGGAAGCTGTTCATCCATGGTCTCGTCCGGGAACTGGCAGGTTCCCACCGCCTTATGTCCGCCGCCTCCGTACTTAAGCATCAGGCTTCCCACATTCACATGGGAAGTGCGGTTTAAAATGCTGTAGCCTACTGCTGCAGAGCATCCCTTGCCGCCCCGCCCATTGACTATCCAGACAGAAATGTTTTGTTCCGGATACATGCTGTAAATCAGGAAACGGTTGCCCGAGTAAATCGGATCCACACCCCGCAGATCGGAGATAATCACATCCTTCTCCACCCGCGTGTACGCCTTCACCATCTCCTTAAACTTCTGGTCCTGCTCGTGATAAACCTCAATCCGCTCCTGCACATCAGGCAGCGCCAAAATCTCCTCCGTGCTCATGGTACGGCAGCACTCCATCAGTTTCTCCATCAGCTGATAGTTGGAAATCGTAAAATTGCGCCATCTGCCAAGGCCCGTGCGGGGATCCATCAGGAATCCCACGAGAATCCACCCCTCCGGGTTCTGGATTTCGTCAATCGTCAGATTGCCCGAATCCACCTTATCCACAGCCGCCATCATATCGTCGAAGTGGGAGAAACGTTCCTGTCCACCGTAATACTCATAGATAATGCGTGCACAGGACGGCGTAATACGACTCTCTCCTTTATATTTCCCTTTTAATTCATTGCGCTCATGCTCGCTGGAATGATGATCAAACCAGAGGCCGCATCCCTCCACAAAGGGAACGTTCGCCAGCACGTCATTTTCCGTAATCTCCACCAGCCCGTCCTGCAGATCCTTCGGGTGCGCAAATTTCCAGCTGTCAACCAGGCCAACCTCCTTCAAAAGAGCACCGCATGCCAGCCCGTCAAAATCCGATCTTGTCACTAATCTCATCGCTTTTCTCCTTTTCCCCTCATTTTCACACTGACCCCATGATTCCGCTTTGCAACTCCTAGTGCTTCTTGGCGTCCCGTCCTATGGCGGGACGTCTTTAGAAGCACTTTTTACGCTATTCTTTAATTTCGTCAATATCTGCAAAGTTCACACCAGAAACGCTCAGCAGTGCCTTCAATGTCAGATATTCTTTTTTTAATCTTGCATAGGTTTCAGTTGCATTTTCCTTCCTGGCTAACAGCATATATTCCTGTATTTTTTGAAAATCGTCAAGAGCTGCCTTTGTCACCTCGATACCAGACGGCATACAATCACCTGCTTTCCACTGAACTGCATTGACTGTTACCATTTTATTATAGCGAATTTCGGCCTAGATGTAAAGAATGAAACCGCCGGCGCAAAAGCAATATATGATAAAAACACATTCAAAGCCGAATCACTGTCCGGCCATCTTCTGGCGCAATTACGGTAATTTCCTCCCCCAGCTTAAAGGAATAAATAATTTTCTCCTTCACGGGTTTCCCCTTTTTATCCGGTCGAAATCCCGAAATCTGCTCTAAAGCCTCACTATAATATGCAAGCTGCACTCCATAACGCTTCACCAGCTCCTGTGCCTCATCCACTGCATCTGTCTTGTAATCCAATACGACAAAACCGTCTTCCTCCTCAAAAAACACATCGATAATACCCTGAATCAGCACCGTCTCCTCAGAGGGGAAGCCGCTTCCCAGCCGATCTGCTGAAAGCCCCATCACAAAAGGCTGCTCTTTAAAAAGTCTCCCCGCTCTTGCCGCATCTGCCATGCGGAGCGCCGCCCTGCTTGTCAAAAAATCTGAAAGCTTTGGCACAGACACCGCCTCAAAGCAGACCTCTGAAAGCCTGCCATCCAGTCTCATCTGTGCCAGCTGCTCCTCAAGCAGCTGCTTTGCCGCCTCCCGGCTTGCATTCACCTCACTCGTCAATTTTGTAAAGTCAAAGAGTTCCATCACTTTGTGGAAAGCGCTTCCTCTCATAGAACCACTGATACGTTCATCACCTTTCAGAAATCCCGGCAGATAGGGAACTACTTTTTCCTCCTCAAAAAGTCTAGCCGAGAAATCCATCTCCTCCTGCATACCGGCCATCTTCAATTCCGATACCGTAGTTTTGGTGTAGAGATCCCGCAGATTCTCATGTGGATAAGTATATGAAAAGCAGGATGACAGTTTTTCCATAAGCTTTTCATCCAGATTTTCTTCCCTCCCGGAAAAAAAAAGCTTTCTCTTTGCCTCTCTGCCGAGAATTACCTCCTCTATCTTCTTTCCGGCTATACTGTCCCAACCACTTAACTTTACAGTAAAAGCCATGTCACACGCATACTCCGGACCTTCCGGCCAAGGAGACAATCCGCATGCTTCGTAAAACTCATCCAGACACTTGCTGCCTGAGAGAGCCGAGAGCAAAAGCGTCAGGAAACTGTCCTGCTCCATCAGTACGTCATAGGCGAGCAGCTTTTTTTCCCGCCTCCTCAACGGAAGCAGCGCCGTCGCCATCTTTTCTGGTTTTTTGACTATCCCAGTCAAAATTAATTTCTCCTCGGCTCTGGTCATTGCCACGTAGAGAATCCGAAGCTCCTCTGCCAGATTATCCCTTTTCAGTTTGGTATTGATTACATTCTTTCTGAGATTTTTGCTCTTCACCCGGGCCTCGGGATCCATATAGTCCACACCGATCCCAGCATCCACATCCACTGCCAAAAGCCCGCCCCTCTCCGTTTTTCGGAAACTTCCAGCGATACCTGATACAAAACAGATGGGAAATTCCAGGCCTTTGCTCTTGTGAATGCTCATAATCCGCACCACATCCGCGTTCTCATCCTGCATGGCCGCCTCCCCATAGTCCACCTCGTACTTTTCCAGCTGCTCCATATAACGTAGAAAATGATAGAGCCCGAAATAGCTGGTCTTCTCATAATCAGCCGCTTTCACTAAAAGCATCTCCACATTGGCCCGCCGTCTCGCCCCTTCCGGCCTGGCCGCCACATAGTGCAGATAGCCGCTCTCCCGCAGAATCGTCTGCAAAAGCTCATGGACGGAACAGTAGACCGAGATTTCCCTATAACCCGACACCTTTTTGAGGAAATCACTTATCTTTTTTTGCAGCGCTTCATCGATCCGTTCACACCCTGTCTGTTCCCCTTCTGCACAGGCGGCAAGGGCATCATAGAGATACTTTTTCTTCGGATAAGATGCCCGCACAAGCGCAAGTTCTTCCTCCGAAAAACCACCCAGATAAGAGTGCAGAACCCCGTAGAGCGGAATATCCTGCAGAGGATTGTCCAGAATCCTCAGAAAATGGAGCAGTTCCTGTACCTCCGAAGCCGCAAAATATCCCGTCCTGGAAGTCACATGAACAGGAATACCCTCCCCCTCCAGCACCTTTTTAAAAATATCATCCCACCCTGAAAGAGTTCGAAGCAATATCACGATATCCCGGCAGGAAGCCCTTCGAAGTGTCCCTGTCTCCTTGTCCGTCACCTGAAAGTCCCGCAGCAGTGACTTGATCCTCGTCGCCACAGCATAAGCCTCCTGCTCCTTCGCTGAGAGTTCTTTTACCTCTTTTACCTCTTTTCCCTCTTTCAAGACTTCCCTATCTGCCTGCTGCTCCCGAAACAGAAGAAGTTCCGTCACGTTCAGGCTGCCCTCATCCCCGCTTTCGGCTGTCTGCGGATATATAGCCCCCGGATAAAGCGCCGCGTTTTCATCATAGACAATACCTCCCGCATCTTTTCCCATGATACGCTCAAAAATAGCATTCACACTGTCCAAAACCTCACATCGGCTTCTGAAATTCTGATGCAGATCGATTCGCTGTGCGTGTTCCTGATCCCGCCCGTAAGCCTCGTGTTTTTCCAAAAACAACTCTGGTCTGGCCAGGCGGAACTTGTAGATGCTCTGCTTCACATCCCCCACCATAAAACGGTTATATCTGCCTTCTGCCTCACCGCTGATCGAAGAGAGAAGATACTCCTGTACAAGATTGCTGTCCTGATATTCATCAATCAAAATTTCATGGAAACGGCTCCGATAGGCTAATGCCGTCTCTGTCGGCTCATACCCTTCCTCCTTCTTTCGCAAAAGCACCTGCAGGGCAAAATGCTCGATATCGTCAAAATCTAAAAGATTTTTCTCCCGCTTGGCCTCATCAAAAGCCGTTTTGAAGGCCAGTGTCAAATCCACTAAGGCCTCCACCGCTGTGCCGCAGCTAACCATCTGCCTGCACACCTGTGCCGAAGAAGTGTGAAAAAACTGGGTCTGCAGATCAGAAAGTGTTTCTTTTACGCTGTCGCGAAGCCCTTTTGCCGCCTCCCGCTTTGCCGGAGAGACAGAGGTATCTCTCTTCGAGGGAAGCCGCTCAAAAACGACCGCGCCAAAAGCGCCGCAGAGATCATCGTAGGAGAAAGCCTGCGCCTGCCCAGCTGTACTTATGTCAACTTCAACATTGCTGCAAACCCGGAGCAGTCCTTCCGCCATCTGCCTTTCCTGCTCCAACAGTGGTGCATAGAAATAAGGCCCGTCAGGCTCTTCGCTAAGACGCACTGCCGCGCCCAGCTTATCCAGGCACCCTTCCAAGACAAGACGGACATGCCCCAAAAGTTCCTTCGCCCAGGGAAGAGTAAGCGGATCAACAATATCATTCTCACCCAGACAGTAATCCTTCTTCCTCTCGGCAAGCCAGCACTCTGGGAAAGGCATACTCATTGCAAAATCATAGAGCTTAAAAACTTCCTTCTCCACCACTTTATCACTGCCGCCCATGCTAAAATATTCCATACAGTTCAAAAAAGCAGGATCCGCCGCACTGTAGGCATCCTCAATCACTCTGGAAAGCACATCCGCACGCAGAAGCTTCATCTCTCCCTCCTCTGCGATTCGGAATCCAGGATCCAGCCCAATGGTGTGAAACTGATTCCGCAAAACAAAGAGACAAAAACTATCTATGGTAGTAATCTGGGCGTTGTAAATCAATGTGGTCTGCCGCTGCAAATGTTCATTGGCAGGGTCAAGGGCCAGCCTGTCACTCAGAGCACGTCCGATCCGCTCCCGCATCTGTGCCGCCGCCGCATTAGTGAATGTCACCACCAGAAGCCTGTCGATATCCACTGGATGCTCCCCATCACAGACCATCTCCACGATCCGTTCCACTAAAACCGCCGTCTTTCCGGAACCAGCAGCAGCGGAAATCAGCAGATTGCGCCCTCTGCTTTCGATCACCTGTCTTTGTGTCTCTGTAAATGCTATCCCCATCTTATCCTCATCCCCCTGCTGAATCGCTGAAACCATTTATCTCCTATGCTTCCTCCCCAGGTTCTTCCCAAACGTATCCGGGCTCCAGTTCTTCCTTCATCCGCTCCAATGCCTCCCCAGTCTTCATTTTCTTAAGCTTCCGGAGTTTATATCCTTCCGTGCCGGCGTCATACCCGCAGACGCGCTTGTATACGCAGTATGTACAGGCCTGCTCACTGCCCAGTTCACAGGGATTGACCGATATGATTCCATCCATAATTTCCTTCCCCAGTCCCTGTATTTTATGGTTTACATATTTCATAACCATCTGTAGTTCCTCCTCCGATATGACACTGGAGACAGCACTCAAACTTCCATCCTTTTTTCGCTCCAGCGGCAAAATATCGGATTTATCTATAAACTCGCTGTCCAGCATTCTGACAGCCTCGTCATTTTTATTGACTATTCCAGTCATCTTCAGTTCCTGCAAAATCCGGTCATTGATCTCCTCGGGGGTCATATTCTCCCCTTCCACTATGGGGTCTGCCACCCGGTAGTAGAGCATAGCCGCAGGAACTACCTCCTTGTCCGGATGCTTCTTTTGTACAAGCTCCACCGCCGCATTCATGTAAACTACAAGCTGCAGCTGCAGGCCATAATAAAGTGCCGCCAAATCAAAACGCCGCTCCCCGGACTTGTAGTCGATCACTTTCACATAGACCCTGTCTTCGGTCTCTGCAGTATCCATCCGGTCAATTCTGCCACGCAGCCGAATCTTCTCCTGCTCGCTCAGTGAAATATTCAGAGCATCCAAATTTTCCAGCACGTCAAAAGATACCTCAAAATCTTCCGGAAAAAACTGTCCCTTTTGGAGCTGGATCTGCAGCGTCCGTACAGTCCGCTTTAAAATCCGCCCAATTCTAGTCAAAAGATATCTGTTTCTGGCATTGCTGTAGAGAATCGTCTCCCCATAGGCAGCCGCGCAGCTCTCCAACGCCTCCTCCACCAGCTTTTTCCCCTCCTCCTGTGGGAAATCAAGCCATGTGTAACCGTGCTGCACAAGCTTCTCCGAAAATGTCTCCAGCACTCCATGGAAAAGATTTCCCATATCCACTGCTTCAAAGGTATACTCCCCCCGTTCCCGCAGACGCATTCCATACTGTAAAAAATGAGCGTAGGCGCAGGCGGCATATTTTTCCAGACGACTGACACTGTTTAACAGAGACGCCCCGTACAAAGCTGTTGCAGCCGCCTTGGTCAACGGTCTGTCCTCATAATGCGCAAACGCTGTTTCTATCAAAGACAGCACTTGTTCTCGATACTGCGGGTTCTTTTCATAACATCGGTAGAACGTATACAGCGTTTTCTGCTGCGGCGAATCCAGCCGCCCAGCCGCATACTCTCTCAAGCTGTCCGTAAAAAACCCCACGCCGTCTGCGCCGGAAAGAAGCTGCTCTTCCACAGGCTCCCGCTCCGGCATCTCCAAAAGAATGCCAGGAAACAGTCCCCGCAGAAGCTCAACCAGATAAGCCGGACGGAGAGATCTGCCATCTTCCCCCACCCTCGCATAGGAAAGATAAAGTGCCTGTGAAGGCTTCGTCATATTCAGATACAAGTAAAGCCTCTGAATATACATCTGCTCTCTGGGGGACGGCGCCAGTTCAACGTCTGCCTCCCTCAGAAATTCGCGATCCAGATCCGAGATGATCCCGCCGCCGGAGCTTTTCGGTATATTGCCGTCATTTACCCCCAGGAAAAAGAGAACCTTCACCTGTTTCAGCCTGGTTCTCTCAATGTCTCCCACCAGAATCCGATCCACGTTTTGGGGAATTGTCCCTACCGTGATCTCCGCAAGCCCAGAATCCAAAATGTCTGCAAACTCTTTCAGCGTCATCTCCTCATCTGCGAGCAGTCCCTCCATCTGATCCAGAAGATCAATCACCAGCGGATAAATCTGTCCATATTCCTTTGCCCGAGCAAGGTCCCCTTTCTCCTGGAAAGCCGTTTCATAGCGGGCCAGCTTTTTTTGCACCTCATTCGCCACCAGGAATTCATAAAGTGCGTATATCATCTCACCTGCCGTTTTGAGAGGAGACAGAAAGGGGGCAAGTTCTTCCATTAGCTGCGTGCGCATGGCATTGCAGGCCGCAAGCCTCTCCTGCGACAGTTCCTCCCCTTCAGGCTCCTCCTCCCGATACATAAAAGGTTCGCTAAAGCGTTTCCGTCCCCGGATTCCGAAACGGCGGACATAATTTTCCAGCCGGTCCACCTCCTCCCTCGAAAAGCCCGTAAGCCCGGAGCGAAGATAATGGAATACCGCATCAAAACTGAAATCCTGCAGCAGAATCTGCAGGGCGCTTCGCAGATAAGAAGTAAAGGGATTACCCAGAATCCCTCTCGTGTGATCCAAGTAGATCGGAATGTCAAATCTGGTAAATATCTCCTCGGCATTTTTCCCGTAAACTTCCATATTGCCTGTCACCACGGCGATATCACGGTAACACAGTTTGGGAGATTCCATGAGAAGTCTCCGAATTGTGATACAGGTCTGTCGAAGCTCTTCGTCCGGTGTGGAGGTTTCAAAAAGATGGAGCCTTTTCACCGGCCCTTCATAAACCTGATGAGGATAGCGGAACAGATTATGTTCCAGATGGGCAAACTCGGGATTCTCCGCAAAGCGCGGCGGACGCCCGTTTCGTTTCTCTCTGCACCAGACAGCCTCCTCCTCCGAAACTTCTACCTCTCCCGCAAGCTTGCGCAGAGCCGCCACTGTCTTCTGACTCAAATAAAAAAGCCGCTGTTCTCCCTCCAGACGATAAGGATTCTCCCGCTCATCCAAAGTGAGCGTTACAATCACTTTTTCAGCCAGTTTCATCAAGTCAGAAATTACCCTGTTTTGAATCGGCGTAAAGCCAGTAAAACCATCAAAGGCAACGATACTGTTTTTTACGATCGCAGACTTTGGCAGGGCTTCTCTGAGTCTGTCAAGTGTCCCTTCAGTCGTAATAAAGCGGCCTTGTATGTACTCCCCAAATGCCTTGTATAAAATTCCGAGATCCTTCAGCTTATAGTAGAGTGCACCCCGGTCTTTCGCACAGGACATAAGCATCTCAAGCTCCTTCTCCCCCACACCGTACTGCATAAACTCAGAAAGAGCCGACTTCACCTCGTGAATATAACCGATTTTATACAGATAGCTCCCTAATACCGTAAGCTTCTCCCGCTCCCTTCCGGCCACCTTTCTAAGCACAAGACTCTTTCCCGTATCATCCAAAACAGGCAGTTCCTCTCCACCCACCTCTTCAATGACCCTATGAGTCAATCTACCAAAGCTCAGCACATCAATATTCATAATCGCATGACGTGGATGCTCCAATACCAGATCCATCTGAGTCTGCATGGTAAACTGGTCCGGAACAATCAAAAGATAATTTTTCTCCGGATGCACCTGAGACTCCTCTATTATATACTCATGCAGTTTTTTACTCTTGCCGGCGCCGGAAACGCCGAAATAAAATTGCAGGGACATCATTTCTCCTTCCTTACAATACCCTATTATCTCAAAACAGGCTTTACACATTAAGAGAAATATTCTATCATTATATCATGAATCAGAGATTCATGATCGCCATTCGCCGTTCGTCGAACATGCAAGCATGCTCTCCTCACTAACGCTCATTATATCATAAAAGTGAAACCCACTCGATTCAGAGTATGCTCCGCATTCTCCCTGAATGGTTTACACTGTCGCAATTTCCTATAGAATAAAAGAAAGCAGGTGATCAAATGCCAACCAGTCTCGAAGTGATAAAAGCAGCGATTGACGATTTTAAGAAAATCCAGAAATACATGTTATTGGCGAAAGAAGAAAACGCTGTAAAGACATATGCCGAGTTAAAAGATGAATATCTCTCACTGAAAGCGATATTGCAGGTTTCAGGCGTTAATCTTACTGATATTGATAAAATAAAAGAATCGTGTGAGAAGAGCTTCTAACCACTCATGCCAGAGAGCATTTTGTGGGGAAGCTTCGTCTCACACATGGCGTCCCGTCCTATGGCGGGACGTCTTTAGAAGTACTTTTCACGTTTCTTACCATTTGTTCGAACAACTCTTTACTCTGTGAACGGAATCACACCGCCGTCATATGTATTGTTGATATACTCCTTGATGGTATCGGACTTGAGCGCTGCTACCAGAGCCTTAATTCCTTCGTTATTCTCATTGCCTTCCTTCACAGCAATCACATTCACATATGTCTTAGCCGCCTCAGAGTCGGACAGCTCATAGGCCACCGCATCCTTCGCCACAGAGAATCCTGCCTCCATCGCATAGTTGCCATTTAAGACCATAAACGCCACCTCGTCCTTCACTCTCGGCACCTGCGCGGCCTCAAGCTCCTGGATTTCAACATTGTATGGATTCTCCTCGATGTCACGCACGGTCGCCTCCAGTCCAACACCGTCCTTTAAGGTCAAAATACCGTTATCCTGCAAAAGCAGAAGGGCTCTGGCCTCATTGGTGGTATCGTTGGGCACCGCAATGGTATCCCCTTCCGCAATATCGGAAAGACTTGCCTTGGTACCGGGATAAATGCCAAAAGGCTCATAGTGGATGCCGCCTGCATTTACCAAATGTGTTCCCTGTTCCTCATTGAAAGAATCCAGATAAGGAATGTGCTGGAAATAGTTGGCGTCATACTCACCGCTCTCCACCACTTGATTTGGCTGCACATAGTCGTTGAATACTGTCACCTCCAGCGTGTAGCCCTGCTCCTCGAGAATCGGCTTCACCTGCTCCAAGATCTCCGCATGGGGCGTCGCGGAAGCCGCTACTGTGATTACGCCGTCCTCCTTCTTTCCACCGCAGCCGGTAAGCGCCGAAAGCGCAAGAACCGCTGCCACAACAGATACAATCACTCTCTTTTTCATAATTTTCTCCTCCTCATTTACTTCCTCTTATCCAGCTTCGCAGACAGCCGCATTCCCAGTGTCTGGAAGATCTGTACCAACACTACTAAAAGCACCACCGAAACGATCATAATCAGCGTCTCATACCGGTAGTAACCATAACGCATGGCGATATCGCCCAGGCCGCCGCCGCCGACCACGCCGGCCATAGCGGAATAGCCGAGAATCGTGCCGATGGCAATGGTTACTCCCACCAAAATCGATGTCCTTGCCTCCACCAGAAGCACTCTCCATATTATAGTAAAAGTATCTGCCCCCATACTCTGGGCCGCCTCCACCACACCATGATCTACTTCCTTGATGGAAGATTCCACCATACGTCCGATAAAAGGCGCAGCCGCCAAAGTCAAAGGCACAATGGTCGCCACCGACCCTGTGGTCTTCCCCACAATTGCTCTAGTGATGGGCATCACCAGAATCAGTAATATTAGAAATGGAATACTCCGCATAATGTTAGCAGTTACATCCAGGATCTTATAGACGACGGCGTTGGGACGTATCCCCGTCCTGTCCGTCACCGCGAGAACAATCCCCCAGGGAAGCCCTAAAAGATAGCCGAACAAAGTTGACATTAGTGTCATAAGCAGTGTGTCCCGCACACCCTCTGCCATCATCCAGGTCAGGTCACTAGTCCACATAGCCGTTCACCTCCTCCACCGCAAGACCTCTCTCCTCCAAATAGGTCTTCATCTCCTCCTGCACCCTTTTATCGTCAGGCAGGCTTAAAATCATCTCCCCTCTGGCGATTCCCTCTACATTTCTGGTATCCGCCCGCAGAATGTTGATTGGCTGACCGAACTTTAATACCATATTTGCTATCACAGGCTCAAAGGAAGAGTTGACAGAGAACACAATGCGGATACAGCACTTGCCCCGCATCAGCTCTCTCTGCTGATCCTCCAGCGTGCGGCGTTCTGTGCCGCTCCCTTTTAAGATCAGCTCTTTCGCCTCCGCGGTCTTCGGATGCGCAAAAATTTCAGAAACCCGTCCCTGTTCTACCAGATGCCCCTCACCGATAATAGCCACATGGGAACAGATCTCCCTGACTACCGACATTTCATGAGTAATGATCACAATGGTGATGCCGTAATTTTTGTTGATCTCCTTTAAAAGCTGCAAGATAGACTGGGTCGTCCGTGGGTCCAGCGCGCTCGTGGCCTCATCACAGAGCAAAATTTTCGGGTTCGCGGCGAGAGCCCTCGCAATCGCCACCCGCTGTTTTTGTCCGCCGGAAAGCTGGGACGGATAGGCTGCCGCCTTCTCTGAGAGCTCCACGATCCCCAAAAGCTCCTCGGCACGCTTCTTTGCTTCCTTTTTTTTCATCCCCCCGATTACCAGGGGAAAACAAATATTATCTATCACATTCTTCTGCATTAGCAAATTAAAGTGCTGAAAAATCATGGAAATGTCTCTGCGGGTCTCACGAAGCTTCACCTCCGACAAAGAACCCAAATCCCTTCCCTCTATCTCCACCGTGCCAGAAGTGGGCCGTTCCAAATAATTTAAACACCGCACCAGTGTGCTCTTACCCGCTCCAGACATGCCGATGATACCATAAATATCGCCCGCCTGAATCGACAGATTGATATTCTGCAAAGCTTCCACCTTGCCGTCGTCGGTCTCAAAGGTTTTGCTCAGATCCCGTACTTCAATTATTCCCGCCATTTCCGTTTATCCTTTTATCCTTTCCCGCCACAGTGCGCGCTCGATTTCACTTCGCTCATTTCGCTCATCCCTCTGTCTGCGCACCTCCGCAGTGCGCGCTCGATTTCGCTTCGCTCTTCTCGCTCGCGGGCTTTCTGCGCTCCGCTTCGGTCCGTACTGAACAAGCGCCACCGGCGCTTAGCACCCCTATGCATCCATCAGGATAAGCGCATCGGTGAGCCAGCTCCCCTCTCGCTCATCCCTCTGTCTGCGCACTGCTCATTGCCACCGCGAATATCGTAGTATGAATTGCATGAAATGTCAAGATTTACTCTGCGGAAAACAGGGGTGTGGAGAGATACCGGTCACCGGAATCGGGCAGAAGTGCCACGATCACCTTTCCCTTGTTTTCTGGTCTCTTCGCAAGTTCGGTCGCTGCGTGCAGCGCTGCTCCCGAGGAAATACCTACCAGAACACCCTCCTGTACGGCGATCGCCCTGCCGGCCGCAAAGGCATCCTCATTTGAGACTTTGATAATCTCATCATAAATGTCTGTATCAAGTGTTTCCGGAATAAATCCAGCCCCAATTCCCTGTATCTTATGTGCACCCGGCTGCCCGCCGGAGAGAACCGGACTGCTTGCGGGCTCAACCGCCACCACCTTCACAGAAGGATTCTGCTCTTTCAGATAAGAGCCCACGCCGGTCACCGTGCCGCCGGTGCCGACACCCGCCACGAAAATATCCACTTTGCCATCCGTATCCTCCCAAATTTCCGGCCCTGTGGTCGCCTTGTGGATTGCCGGGTTCGCAGGATTGACAAACTGTCCCAAAATAATGGAGCCGGGTGTTTCCGCCTGCAGCTCCTCCGCTTTGGCAATAGCTCCCTTCATTCCTTTCTCGCCGTCCGTCAATACCAGCTTTGCGCCATATGCCTGCAAAAGTTTCCTGCGCTCCACGCTCATCGTCTCAGGAAGCGTCAGCACCGCCTTATATCCCTTGGCCGCCGCCACGCAGGCCAGCCCGATTCCCGTATTGCCGCTGGTAGGCTCGATGATCGTCCCGCCCGGTTTCAGCTTTCCTTCCCTCTCCGCTTCCTCGATCATGTGCAGGGCGATGCGGTCCTTCACAGATCCTGCCGGGTTAAAATATTCCAGTTTCACCAGAATGGTGGCATCCGTGATGTCATTCTTTTTTTCGTAATTGACTA
Source organism: Lachnospiraceae bacterium UBA7060 (assembly GCA_002493835.1). Classification (GTDB taxonomy): domain Bacteria; phylum Bacillota; class Clostridia; order Lachnospirales; family Lachnospiraceae; genus UBA3282. The sequence goes on from DLAA01000143.1 coordinate 23,250, forward strand.
CCTCCAAAAGAGGTGTGTGTCCAATCAGTTCGGATGCACTTTTTTTAATATCAGCCATTTTTCATACCCTCCTTTATTTCCCACCATTTCAATAGGTTTAATATGGATTGATAATACCTCACAAATTTTTACTTGTCAATATCTTTTTGCTATTGGATTTTTCTAACTTTTTATGGATCCCGCTCTTTCCATGTTGAAACAATTGCTGTAAGATATACACAGCACGAACAGTAGAAAAGCAGGGCGGAGAACATCGGCAGATACCTGCGGACAATCGTTCGGAAAGGAGTCTCCATGAAAATACTCTTTATTGAATGGGCAAGCTTCGGCAATGCCGACATGATAGAAGCATTGACAGAAGAAGGGCATCAGGTACTCCGCTTTCCCTTCTCCAACAAAGACGCCCGCGCAGACGCTGTCGTTGAGGAAAGCCTCACTGCAAAACTGCACGAAGCTGTCCCCGGCGCTGTCTTCTCCTTTAATTATTTTCCCCTGGTCTCCAATGTGTGCAAAAGAGAAAATCTGCCCTATATCTCCTGGATCTACGACAGCCCATATGTAATGCTTTATTCGTACACAACCATCAATCCGTGCAACCACATTTACGTGTTTGACAAGGCTCTCTGTCAGGAATTTCAGACAGCCGGCATAAAGACCGTTCACTATCTGCCCATGGCGGCAAATACGGACCGCCTGGATAAAATGGAGGCCCCTGCCCCGGTTTACGATATCTCTTTCGTGGGTTCTCTCTACAACGAATCCCATAATTTCTTTGATCGTATGGAAAATCTCTCCGAATATGCAAAAGGATATTTGGAAGGATTGATGAACGCCCAGATGAACATACAGGGATATAACTTTATCCAAGAATCTTTGTCTCCCATTATGGAAGAGTTGTATCAGGCACTTCCTATGGATCCAAACCCTGACGGTGTAGAAACAAGAGAGTACCTCTATGCCCAATATGTGATCAACCGCAAACTTACAGGATTGGAACGGTTCCGTCTGCTCAAAGCAATTACACAGAAGAATGCGCTGGATCTCTTCACTTTGGATCCTTCCTTCAGCCTCCCGAACCTGCGAAACCACGGCACTGCAGATTATTACTCCGAAATGCCTCTCGTCTTCAAAAAAAGCCGGATCAATCTGAATATTTCCCTTCGAAGCATCAAGAGCGGCATTCCCCTGCGCGCCTTTGATATCATGGGAAGCGGCGGTTTCCTTTTAAGTAATTATCAAGAAGATTTTCTCGAATACTTTACCCCAGGGGTAGACTTTGTGTATTACGAAAATGAAAAAGATCTGCTTCAGAAAATAGACTACTATCTGACACATGACACTGAAAGACTTGCTATAGCAAAAAACGGCCACGACAAAGTGGCCGCCGCACACACCTACCGGGACCGCGTGCGCAAGATGCTGCGCACGATTTCTTGACTAACAAAGCGTGCTCTTCCGTAATTTATTATATTGGTCATTTTACACGTTCAAATACTTTGGCTGGATTTCCCGCTACGGTAATTCCCGGTGCTACATCCTTTACAACCACCGCTCCCATACCGATAAAACTATCCGCCCCAATAACAGCCCTATTGCGTATAACTGAATTAACACCAAAGTAAGACCGTTCCCCAATGTCTACAAAACCAGCAACGATCACTCCCGCTGTCAGTTCCGCATTTTTGTGTATGTGAACCTCATGTCCAATATGCACAAGCGCATCCAACTTAACATAGTCTTCGATAATCGTATCACTGCACCCGCCTGCAGCAATATTATTACATGCGCCTATTTCCACATGATTTCCTATAACGACCTTCCCCAAGGACGGAATACGATATTTATTACGCTCCTCATCCTCGTACATCGTAAAACTCGGCGATCCAATCACTGCATGCTCATTGCAGACAAAATCATCTCCTATAGCTGCGTTTTTGATAATTGATCCCGCCGAAATAGAAGCATTATTTCCTATTATCACATCATGACCAATAAGAACCATTGGTTCGATGTACGCGCCCTCTCCAATCCGGACATTCTCCCCCAGATAATAGCCATCCTTTGTAAGCGTGTATTTTCTGCCTTTCTCAAGCTCACATTTTTGACGTGCAAAATCGTTAGCAAACTCTGCATACGACCTCTGCGGATTTTTAGAAAATATAATGCAATTATTTTTCCTTAATTCTGTATCTACTTCCATTCCCTCTTCAGCAAATACAAGACAGTTTTGTATAGTGCGCACATTTTCAAGCAGATGGGCAACTTTTTTGGATACATACATCGCCGTATTAGCTTTTGGACTGCCTATATAGGAAATCCCATTAATTGTGAAATCATAACTGACATCTATCTGGTTCACATTGTATTCCATTCATCTTCCCTCCGTGTTATTCTCCCACTTAATCACTGATTCCCCCTCAAGTACAATTTCACCCAATTGATTCCTGCACACTGTCTGTAACACATACTTATCTCTCGGTAAAATACCGCTCACTTCCACAGAAATCTCTATTTCATCATCTATATATACAGGACGCAGATACTGAAATTTCTGTGAAAGCAAAATCGCCCCCTCCCCCGGAAAGGAATTCCCGATAATCATGGAAATGCCATTGATACAAAAAAGTGCATGCGCAATTCTTTTTTTAAATTTTGACTGCCTCGCATAATTCTCATCCAAATGAATCGGGTTTCTATCTCCTGACACCTCTGCAATTTTTTCTATGATCTGTTCATTTGCAACGATCACTTCCTTATAACTGTCCCCTACACCTAATACATAATTGTCTTCTTTCATGGCTGGTGTTCCTTAAAATCTTCCCTTGAAATCAATCGTCGCACATTCCTCCAACGGAAATTTCACACTGCATCCTTCCGCCGCAGACTTATATATCGCCAGCACAAGCTCCAGTGCCCGCTTTCCATCCATGGCTGTGACATAGGGCTGCCTGTCATTTTTTATGGCGTTGATCATATCTGCATAGAGCGGTGTATGACCATAGCCGTACACATTCGGCGGATTCTCGTGGAACCTCGCCTTGACCTGGGCCGGATCATCCAAAAGATCCGAAAACCGCCATTCTTCTATCACATTGACAGACTGCCCACCCGCTTTCACTGTGCCTTTTTCACCGAAGAGATAGAGCGTCTCTTCCAGATTACTCGGATAAATATCTGTCGTCCCCTCCACAATACCATAACTGCCATTCTTGAATTTAATCAGGGCAATTCCCATATCTTCTGCCTCAATATAATCATGATTAAGCCGGTCCGTCATGCCGACCACTTCATCGATCTCGCCCCCCATCATCCAGCGCAGCAGGTCAATATTGTGAATACATTGGTTCATGAGCGCGCCGCCGTCCTGCTCCCAGGTTCCTCTCCATGATGCCCTGTCATAGTATTCGTGATTTCTACACCACCTGACATGTGCCGTTCCATAAAACAATTTCCCAAAACGATTCATATCGATGGCCTCTCGTATAATCTGCACAGACTTATTAAACCGATTCTGATGGCAGGCGCATACTTTCACATGATGTGTAATGGATGCCGCTATGATCGCGTCCGCGTCTGCAATCGAAAGAGCGATTGGTTTTTCGATGATGCAGTTACAGCCATGCTCGATACAAAACAGCGCGATCTGCGCATGCTTACCGCTCTCTGTGCAAATCGCTGCCAACTCAGGCTTTTCCGTCTCCACCATCTCTTTATAGTCAGTGTACTTCTTTACACTCTCGTCCAACTTAAATTTAAGCGTCTTATCCTTCATACATGCGGGAACGATATCGCAGATCGCCACCAGCTCCAATTCATTGTTTTGCGCCGCCGCTATATGATTCGGTGAGATGCGGCCGCAGCCGATCAATACATATTTCATTGCTTCCTCTCCCTCCCGTTCTGATTTCTGTACAATGTCTTTCTATAGTGTACCACAAATCCTGCACAATTGTCTCTAAAATTTGCTGTCAAGACTTAAATATGATATAATAACCGCAATGGAAAAACAAGCGACGCGAAGCGGCAT
>DLAA01000143.1:27568-47718 GCA_002493835.1 Lachnospiraceae bacterium UBA7060
AAAACAAGCGACGCGAAGCGGCATTTGTTTTTCTGCGGTTATTAACGAGAAAGCGTTTTACGAAGTCAAACAGAAAGTGCGTAAGCACGGGCTTTCGAGTTTAGATGATCTACTAACCGCAAAAGAATACGCAAAAGGAGTTCTCCATGCATCCCATATCTGTATGCATAATTGCTAAAAATGAGGAGTCACGGATCGAATCGTGCCTGCGCTCCATCAAGCCCTTCGGGTTTGAAATTGTCGTCGTGGACACTGGCTCAACCGACCGCACAAAAGAGATTGCAGAAAAATACGCAGACAAAGTATTGGATTTTGCATGGTGTGATGACTTCTCAGCCGCCAGAAATTTTTCTCTTCGCGAGGCATCCAATAACTGGATTTTTATGATAGACTGCGATGAGACAATAAAAGAAATTGATGTGGAAGAGCTCACCTATTTCCGGAAGCACTTGTCAGATAAGGTAGGAAGCGTCTCCCGGGAAAATCTGGTGACCGAAAACGGCGTTTTGACACTCAATAACATAGACTATACAGAACGCTTTTTCAATAAAAAGCTCTACCGCTACACCGGTATTATCCATGAGCAGCTCACTCCCATCAAGGGAAATGAACTTCCGAACCTCCTGCTCCATACAACACTTCTCCACACGGGTTACGACATGACAGATGCACAGCGGCAAGCCAAATACCGGCGCAATTTTACCTTGCTGGAAAAACAGTTAGAACAGGATCCACAAAATCCTTATTTATATTATCAGTTGGGAAAAAGCTGTGAAATCCTGGAGGATTTTGCAAGAGCTTGCACCTACTATGACAAGGGACTGGAATTTGATCTGGATCCGGAGCTTGCCTATGTGCAGGCTATGGTCGTTTCCTACGGAAATGCCCTTTTGCGCACAAATCAAGCCAATACGGCTCTGGGTCTGGAAGGTGTTTACGATGAATTTGCTCCCGTCACGGATTTTGTCTATCTGATGGGAAATGTTTACAAAGATAATGGTATGTTTGAGCAGGCGCTGGAGCAGTTTCAAAAAGCTCTTCAGATGCCGCCTGGCAGACAGAATGGCTCAAACAGTTTTCTGCCTCTCTATCAATGCGGCCAGATCTTTGAAATGGCTGGAGATTCGGCATCTGCCTGTATATTATACCAGCAGGCCGCGGCTCTGGGCTTTTTGCCCGCCCAGGAAAGGCTTAAGAAGGAGTGATCTAATGACCCCGCTTTCCATATGTATCATCGGAAAAAACGAAGAAAAGCATATCGAAAACTGTCTGGCACCTCTTGCCGTCTATCCCTTTGAAATCGTCTATGTGGACACTGGCTCCACCGACCGCACAAAAGAGCTCGCCGCCAATTTCACGGATCATATATACGATTTTGTCTGGATTGACGACTTTTCTGCGGCAAGAAACTTTGCACTGGAAAAAGCTTCTCACGAATATGTTCTCTTCCTGGACTGCGACGAGTATCTGACCGAGCTTGATGCAGACTCTCTCGTTTTGTCTCTGGAAGAACATCCCCGGGGTGTCGGCATGCTTCTTCGAAACAATTACTTTGAGGCTAATGGCACGCAAACCAACTATCCCGACCGTGTGGAACGACTTTTCTCCAAGAAATATTTTCACTATAAAGGAATTATCCATGAGCAGGTAGTACACCGCACTGACGACAGTCCCTTCTACGAATGCTATGAAATTCCCCTGATCGTGGATCACGCAGGGTATAGCGGCGGTATAGAGGCTATGCGTCAAAAAGCTGACCGCAACAATACACTTCTCTTTCGGGAGATTAAAAAAAATCCAAAAGATCCCTACCTCTACTTTCAGGTAGGCCAGTCCTACAATGGTATCTGCGATTATGAGAATGCCTATGTTTATTATAAAAAGTCCTTTGCTCTCCCATTAAATACCAAAGAGCCCTGGGTGCAAATTATGGCTACATCCTGCATCAATGCCATGAATCACACAGGCCGCTCCGAGGAGGCTCGTAAGTTTTTCGAGCCAATCTATGACCATTTTGCCAATGACGCCAACTTCTATTGCAGTATGGGCAATGTCTACCTGAATCTGGATTCCCCTCAACCTCTGAAGGCCATGGCAGAGTATATCAAAGCGCTGCAATGCCCTGATGCCAGAGAAAAAGGTGCAAACAGTTTTCTCCCCTACTACAATATCGGGCTGGTAAATGAAATGCTGGGCAATAAAGCGGCTGCACTTACCTTTTACCAAAAGGCAGCTGATCTGGGATTTGCACCCGCTACAAATAGGCTGCATGCACTTGAAAAATTTTGACCGGATCATCTGCCTGTGATATACTGATATTGTAGTTGTACCAATACCATATAGAAAGCAGGTGATTCTATGACCGACAAACAGTTAAGATACATGAACCGGTTGACTGTTTTTGTCAGAAAGTTGTTGAGACTTGTACCACAGGAAAAACGAGAAGAACTTGAAAACGAATTTGATTGTATTCTTTTAGAAGTAACGGAACCGGATACAAAAAACAGCGATTCGTAACCACATAAGGAAACCAATTATGATTCCAATATCCGTTTGTATCATCGGAAAAGATGAAGAAAAAAATATAGAAAAATGTCTGGAGCCGCTGACCCATTATCCTTTTGAAATTATCTATGTGGATACCGGTTCCACGGACCGCACAAAGGAGCTGGCCGCAAAATACACAGATCACATCTATGACTTTGAGTGGATTGGTGATTTTTCAGCTGCCAGGAATTTTTCTCTGAGTAAAGCCAGCCACAATTATGTGTTAGTTTTGGACTGTGACGAATATCTCATCGAACTGGATCTGGACAGTCTGAATGCCGCAATCGAAGCGCATCCCCGAGGCAGCGTGGGGCAGCTTTTGCGAAAGAGCTATTCCGACACCAAATATGCCAAGGACTATGCGCTGGAGCGAATCGACCGTCTCTTTCATAAGCGGAATTTTCACTACATCTATCTGATCCACGAACAGGTGGCAGATATCCGGACAGACAGTACAGAATACGAGCGCTACGATATTCCTTTGACTGTAGATCATGTCGGCTACATAGGAACCGACGATGAAAAGCGCATCAAAGCGGAGCGAAACAACGCCCTCCTGTTTAAAGAAATTGAGCGCAATCCCACGGAACCTTATTTCTATTTCCAGGTGGCACAGTCCTACAACCTGATTGAAGACTATGAAAATGCTTATCTCTATTACAAAAAAGCCTTTGAACTGCCCTTAAATCTGGATAACCTCTGGGTTCATCTGATGGCCAATAATTTCATCAATGCTATGGTACAGACCGGAAGAGCTGCGGAAGCCTTGGCCCTCTACACCCCAGTCTATAATGATTACGCAGGAAGCCAGCGTTTCCTGTGCAGTATGGGCGCGCTTTATCTGAATCAGGAACCTCCCCAGCCTTTGAAGGCTATGATGGAGTTCGTAAAAGCGCTGCAGTGTTCCCCCGATTCGGAGGCGGAGGATTACAGCGGTATGGCTCTCTTCAGCATGGGGTTTGCCAACGAACTTCTGGGAAATCTCCCCGCCGCCGCCTTCTTTTACGAGAAATCTGCCGCAAAAGGCTATCCTCTGGCACTGGAAAAACTGGCAAGTCAAGAAGAATAATAAATCGAGCGCGCGGGCGCTCGATTTGGAGGCTGTTATGATTCCGATCTCCGTGTGTATCATCACCAAAAATGAAGCAGATAATCTTACGAAATGTCTAGAAGCATTGAAACCCTATCCCTTTGAGATTGTGGTGACGGACACTGGCTCCGAGGACAACTCTCTGGAAATCGCGAGACGATACACAGACCGCGTCTACGAATTTAAATGGATCGACGATTTTTCTGCGGCCAGGAACTTCTGTATCAGCCATGCCTCACACAATATGATCCTTTCCCTGGACACTGACGAGTTCCTTCGGCCCCTTGATTGGGACGCTTTACAGCAGGCGATGGAAGAACACCCGAAAAGCCTCGGTGCAATCGAACTGTTCAGTTATTTTGATGTGGCTGGGGAGACGAAGTGTCAGGCCAGCCGCCTGGAAAGACTATTCAACAGGCGCTATTACCATTTTACCAACCCGATCCACGAATTTCTCATTCCCATCGGCCGTTTGACGCCATTCTCCTATGACGCCCCCATCTCTGTAGACCATGTGGGATACCAGGCTTCGGAAGAAAAGCTGAAAGAAAAAGCGATGCGCGACATAGACCTGATCCGTGCTGAAATAAAGAACAATCCCGAAAATCCCTATCTTTATTTTCAACTGGGACAAAGTTATATGTTGATGCGGGATCATGCCGGCGCACTCCCCTGGTTCCGCAAAGCCATGGAATTACATCCCATGCCCGGAGCGGATTACACCTTAATACTCCTATGCAATTATGCCGACATTCTTCTGGACAATAATTTGGCAGAAGAAGCCGCTAACATCCTTCCCTATCGCGATTCCTTTGCGGACAGTAAAGATTTTCTTTGTCTATGCGGACGCATTTACCTCCACATGGGTCAGCCTCTCAAAGCACTTCCCGAATTTATACAGGCCTTGAGCGCTCCAAAGTACAGCCTCGAAAATCCCTGCGCTCCCAGCTATTACGTCGGCCTTATCTATGAAATGTTCGGCAAACATGATATCGCCCGCACCCACTACGAAAACTGCGGCGAATATCCTCCTGCCATAGAGGCGTTAAAGCGGCTGAATTCTTGAGAATATAATCTGCCTCCGCAGCACGCACCCCTGCGCATAAAAAAGCTCATCCTTTCGGATGAGCTTTTCTGATTGTTCTGTCTGTAATTCACAAATCCTGTTACAGCGATTAGCCGAGCAAGGAAAGTGCCAGCTGATTGCCCTGATTTGCCTGGGACAGCATAGATGTACCTGCCTGCTGTAAGATATTGTTGTTGGAGTACTGAACCATCTCTGTAGCAATATCTGTATCGCGGATAGCAGCCTCTGCGGACTGGGTGTTCTCTACGATATTGTCCAAGTTGCTGATCGTGTGCTCCAGACGATTCTGGATAGCACCGAGGTCACTTCTCTGAGAAGATACGATCTGCAGAGCGCCCTTGATGAATGCATTCAGGGAGTTGAAGTCCTGAGTGGTTGCAACAGTCTTCGCATTACCACCTACCAGGTTCTGGAAAGTTGTAACAAGCTTGGTAGCAATATCCTTGTTCATAGCAACCATCTTGTACTTCTTGTTCTCTGTAGTAGCGCTGGAAGATACCTGAGAAGCTGCTGTTGTACCCTGAATCGTATTTGCAGTACCCTTAACTGTGTAGGATGTAACCTGAACAGTTGTAGAACTTACATTCAATGCATTGTAGGTAATTGCAGTGTACAATTTACTGTTGGTGCCAACATTACCCTTCCATTCACCAATATAAGTAGCTAAACCAGTCATACTCATATTCTTGATGGAGATGTCGATGTGCTGACCAGCCTCAGCGCCCACCTGAACGCCCTTGATGAACTTACCATCTAACAGGTTCATCTCGTTGAAGGTTGTGGTACTCTGTACACGGTCAACCTCACTCATCAACTGACCGATCTCAGCCTGGATCGCTGCACGATCAGAAGTGGTCAGGGTTCCGTTCTCACCCTTAACTGCCAGCTCGTTCATTCTCTGGAGCATATCCTCAACTTCGTTCAGAGCGCCCTCAGCGGTCTGTACTACGCTGATACCATCCTGTGCGTTAGCGGAAGCCTGGGTAAGACCTCTTACCTGTCTTCTCATCTTCTCGGAAATAGAGAGGCCTGCTGCGTCATCTGCTGCACGGTTGATCTTATAACCAGAAGAAAGTTTCTCGGTAGACTTAGCCTGAGACTTCGTGGTGAGGCCCAGCATTCTGTTAGAGTTCATCGCTGTAATATTGTGTTTTACTATCATACTATATTCCTCCTTGAATTTTCTGCGGCTTCCTTGCCGCTTTTTGTTTGTGTGGTTCGGCCTCCGTCCCGTCCGCTGACATCAGCCTCTCCACCGCTTTCAAGTAAGTATTTTTACTTTACTTGTATTATATATCGGTGGGAATCCGATATACTTTAGTCCTGAAAACAAATTTTTTTTGAAATTTTTATGGCTTTTCTATTTTTTGTTATCATAGAATTGCGGATCTACATAATTTAACCGGTTCATATTATTATAGTAGTTCTGGCTCGCTCTGATCTTCGAGGATGCCCTGCCAATCTGCTGTCTGCTCTTCTTAAACTGCTTTTCAGCCTGCATTTTATTGCGCATTCTGGCGGCATTGATACCCACCACCTTCTCCGTGATCTCTGCAATCAGCTCCTGCATCCGCTTAATCTCTGTGCGGTAAACCGATTTGTTCTCAATCAGCTCTTTTCTGATCCTGTCATACACCGCCTCAAAACCTTCATCCAGAAGCTCCAGCTTCTCTGCAAGCTCGCCCATCCTGTCCGCAGAGGCATCCAATGCCTCCATGTCCAATGTTTCTCGCTTAAACAAACGCTCCTGCACTTCGTTTTCCCTTATGATTTCATCGAGAATCCGGCTCTTTTTCTCCAAACTCTCCACCAGAACCTGCGCACTGCTCAGACTCATTCTGCCACCCCTCTACGCATGCTGATTGTTTTTCCTCATGACTTCCTTCCAAGTATCACGGACACTTCGAAGATGCATATTCACTTCCTCCAAAATTGCCGCATCCTTCTTGATATTTGCCTCAAGCAGCCGGCGAAGCAGATACACGTATATCCGATCAAAATCCTCCGCCACCGGATACTTACGATCCAGCGTATTACGAAATTCCTCAATAATACGCTGCGTCTTCTTGATGTTTGTGTGCGCTTTCTCGATCTCCCCATGCTCAATCGAAACGATCGCAATATTACAGAATTTAATTGCCCCCTCATAGAGCATCAATGTCACTTCCGCCGGGGAAGCTGTCAGAATTTTATTTGCTGTGTACTCCGCAAAAGGATTACGTGCCGGCATAGCTATTCTCCTCCTTGATCCTACCTGCCTAATGATAAATGTCAACCGCCAAACAGACTCGTGAGCGAATTGTTCTTGGATTCCAGTTTCGCCAGCGCTGTCTCCATAGCTGAAAATTTAGAATACCATTTGTCAATGTAAGCATTCAGCTTCTCTTCCTGCTGCTTGATCTTGTCAGTATAATCATCGTATTCTTCCTTCATCTTCTTGTCGTTATAGACAGTCATGGCGCTGCTCATCTTCGTGGCAGACATTTTATCTGCCAGTGTATCATGCAGTGTGTTGGTCAGACCTGTGAAAAACTCCATCACCGCATCGGGATTATTGTTAATGAGCGAAGTCAACAGGTCTGTATTATTTTTCGTCTTCGCATCATCAGGGTCCCCGTCAATATGGTAAGCATTCTTCTCATTGTCCGCAGAATTAAAGTATCCCAGCGTGGAAATACCGAAATCAGAAAGATATATCGTCTGGCCGCCGATCTGGAATCCTTTCATCATGTCCATTTTGAGAGCGGACGCCACACTGCTCAGCGTAGAATCCCGGCGAAGCAGAGAATCTTTGATTTTCTTCTCCCACTCCTCCACTTCCGTATCCGTCAGCGCTTCCTTCTCCTCCGACAGAAGCGGCTCATAATCCTTGGCTGACTCCGCATTATAAAGGGAATCCATCTCATTGATCAGTTCGCTGTAGGATTTGATGAAATCTTTGATCATGTTGTAAACGCCTTCGGTATCATTCTTGGTCGATACCGTAACGCTCTTACCCCCGGTCTCTTCAAGAGCCGTAATGGTCATGCCGTTCACGCTCAGTGTATCGGTAGAAGAAGTGTAGCCAACACCGTCCACTGTGATTTTAGCGTCCTCCCCCGAAACCTTGACGCCCTGCGCATCTTTATACAGGCTGCTTCCGGTATTGAGGCTTCCATCAGGGTTGCGCACACTTTTCATCACTTCCTGCGCTTCCTTCACTCTCGCATCAAACTGAGCTGCCACTTCCAGCCCAGTAATACCCGCACCCATATCTGTCACCGGATCCCCATTTTCATCCAATTCCTGATAGGTTTCCACATCGCCAGTCTTCGAATAGGTAAAGCGCTTCTCATTTTCCCCGATCGTTTTCAGATTGGCATTTTTCTGACTCTCATTCTGGTCGAACGCGCTGTAAACACTGTAGACCTCTTTCGCTTTGTTGATCTCATCCTGCTTCTTGCTGACAGCCTCGGAAGCGTTTGCGACACGCTCCTCCGCATCCTTCACAGCCTGCTGCTTTGCCGGATCGCTGCTGTCTGCCTCCAGATCCTTCCGCGCCTGCTGCAGCGCTTCCTGCTCTGTTTTAAGCGTATCCTGCAGGCCCTCCAAATCCTGCACCATACCGTTCTTCATAACAGGCTTACCGTCCGCGTCAACCTTGGGAGTGCCGTCGGTTTCCGTATCCTGCTCGCCATAGATCTTCTTAAATAGATTCTCGCCCGCCCTCTTCATATCTGCAGCAGTCATAGCGTCGCTGTAAGTCACATAAGGTTTATAAGCATCGTATTTGCCTGTTGTGTCATCCAAAATCTCTTTCAGCTTATCCCGATTCTTCTGATTGGCCTCGTCACAAGCCTTGTTGTCCTTCGCCAGGCTGTCATTCTGCGCCTTCATCGCCTTCAATCGGTTCAGCGTCTCATCCGCGATGAGCTTTTTATACTCATCTTCATAATCTGCGCGCGAATAAGTGGGAGAGGTAGCTGTCAAATCAGCCTTAACATACTTCGACCAGACGTAATACTCGCCGCCCTCCTGCGTCAGTACATCAATATCGCTTTGTGACATCAGCTTTAAGGTTTTTAACGCCTCCATGCCCCCCGCATCATTTCCCGTCAGGAAAAACTCGCCCTCCTTGCCTGATGCCCACGAGCTTAAATATATGCGCTGGTTATCCTGATCAAAGCTGGCCTTCAGAGCCGTGTTGTCCTCTATCGCTTTCACAAAGTCATTGATCTTCATGTCTGCGCTGACATTGACATCTACATAATTACCAGCTGCATCGCTGAGCCGGATACTGCCGTCAGTACCGGTAAAACCAAGCTGCTTCAAAGTCGCAGCGCCCGTATAATAGGTGTTGCCTTTCGCCAGACTTCCACTGGTCAAAGTCGCCTGCTGGGAAAGCTTCTCCACCGATACTTTATGGGAACCGTTGACGCTGCCGCCTGATACCTGAATCGCACTGGGATTAGACACCACCGTCTTCTTCTTCAAATAGGAAGACTGCAGACGAAGATCATCCAATTTTTGATAAAAGCTGTATATTTTTGTATTCAGCGCCTTCCACGCATCCTGTTTCCAGGAAAGCTTGGTCTGCGCCTTCACCAGTTTATTTTTCTTATAGCTCTGAGCTGAAGCCAGTTCGTTAATAATACTCTCGGTGTCAAGCCCGGAGTACATACCTGTAATTCTGATAGCCATTGTCGTCTCCTCCTAACTGCCTATAACTTCTCATCCACAAGAATACCAGCCATCTCCCATATCTTCGCAATCATATCAAGAGTTTTCTCCGGCGGATACTCTTTGATCACTTCTTTCGTCTCCTTATCCATAATTTTAATCATGATCCTGTTGGTGTCCTCGTGAACGCCAAAAACAGCCTCTTCGTTGCTGTTATTGATCTTCTTGTTCATCTCCGCAATCGCTTTTTTCAGCTGATCGTTCTTCTGCTGCGCCTGCTTCGTGCCTGATGCCTGCTGCTGCGCCTGCTTCATGCCAGATGCCTGTTGCTGCTGGCTTCCGGCACCTTCACTGCCGCTTTCTTTCTCGTCCTCAGCCTGCGGTCTCGTCACGGACGCGGTCATCTCATCGACATTGACCGTCTGCCCATCCTCCGGAACTTCCGTGTTCACCGGTGTCACTGCCTGGGGTTTTGATGCCGTCTGTGCCTGATAAGTCATGACACTGTTTAATGGTTCGATTGTTGCCATCGTCAATCACCTCCGTGTGATATTTGTAAAAGTACATTGAAATCGTCTCACGATAACGCCATCCAAAAAAGGCGGACAGACGCAATCTCTTGTATTTTATATCGGAAAAAACTGATATTAATTTAGGTAAGCAGTAAAAATAGTTTAAATTTTTAAAAACATCATCTATAATAGAAGTTGCTTCCCTTAGAACAAACTTCCCACATTCTCTTAAAATAAACTTATTTTGATTGGAGACAATACCCCATGAACAAGTACAGGATGTGCATCATTCCCCCCTACCCGCTGGAAAACGTACAGCTCTTAAAAGACAGGGTTATTTTCCCTTACGCGTGTTTTTGCCTCTTTGGCACAAGTCTTCAGATCGTCACACAAAGCACTGGCGACTATCCCTATCTTTCCTATCTGGATGGCGCAGATCTTATATCACTGCCACAACAAGGCTCCCACATGGAAAATGCCATCCGCTATCTATCCGAGCACAAAGAAGAAATTGATCTGCTCTTTCTTTTCGGTGCCCGGGGAGAATACATAGATCTGGCCCTTACTTACAAGTCACTTCGTCCTGACGGCATCATTTACCTGAAACTGGACACCAACATCGACTGGGCAAACGCCCTGCCGTTATATCATAAACCTTTTGCTGATTTTTTGCAAAGCTGCGATATCATAAGCTGTGAGACACGGCGCCTTCAGTCTTTCCTTTATAAAAAATGGCGCCGGCCGGTGGAATATATTCCCAACGGCGTCTACTATCCCCTCTATCCCGAGGCCGCCGGTGTCCGCTTTGAAGATAAAGAAAATATAATTCTCACAGTGGGACGAATCGGCACTTTCCAAAAAAATTCCTTACTGCTTTTATATGCTTTTGCCCTGACCTTTGTGGAACTGAAGGAACCCTGGGAGCTTGTCATGGTAGGCAGCGTTACGCCTGAATTTCAGGCTGATTATGACGATTTCTGCAAGCGGTTTCCCCTCCTTGCTCCACATATCCACCTGCCAGGAAATATCACAGACAAAAAAGTACTTTATCAATATTACAAGAGGGCCAAAATCTTCGCCCTCTCCTCACGGGCGGAAGGTGGAAGCCCCAACGTATTCTCAGAAGCTGCCATCTTTGGCTGCACCGTGGTCACTACAGAAGTGGATGCCGCCCCGGATATGACTGACAACGGCCGTGTTGGCAGAATTTCTGTCGGCACGGAAGATTTTGACGCCTTTGCTAAAGAACTCACTGCTCTATGTCAAAATCCTGTTTATCTGGCACACAATTTCGAAGCCATGCGCACATATATAAAAGAATTTTTTGACTATGAACGATTGGCAGACCGATTGCGGATTCTGGTGGATCTGCAGATGCAAAAAAGGAGGCCATCATGAAAATAAATGTCACTGACGCCCGTATTGCCCTGGAAGAAGGAGAGGAGATTTTTCCTCTTTTGGAAAAGCCAAAACTCCCCGACTATTCCAATGTCACTGCAAGACCTCATTTTTCATACTATTACACGAAGGAAGAAACCGTTTGGGAACGTCTCTGTTTTTGTATGGAAAAGCTGCCTGCTCTCTGTCCGGATGATCCCTATCTTGGGTGCTACGCTCTGATGTTCAGCCAGCTTTACCCCTTACTGCTCTCCACCAACCAGGCAAAGAACATAATCGCCTATGGTCCCCCCACAGACTGCGGCGCCTACCGAGCTTTTCAGGATTTTATGACCTTTTTACAGGAGGGCAGCTCTCTGACCGCCCTGGCACAGAGTCCTTTCTCCTTCACTGCCCTGACAAAAAATTTCTGCCATGCCCTTCTCTACCGGCTGGACACCTGCCCCGCCCCGGCGGCAGTCTGTGACGCTGTGGAAAGAGTAAAGACCGGCGGCCTGATTCTGCTCTATACTGTCCATAATACCCTGCCCGCAGAACTAGGTTTTTTGTCTGAAAAAGCGAAAAAAAACTGCTTCGGCTCCTGCACGGTCTACACCCTCATCATGGACGAATCTCTCTTTGCTTTTGCTCTGGCAAACAGCTCTGAGGCCTTTATTCTCTCCCGCGCAGAAGAACTGGAAAGGCGCACCAATGATCTGCAGGGCCTGATTCAAGCTATACTGTCGGATGCTGCCCTATCAGAGGATACTTACTTTGTCACAACATTGATTTTGCAGCAGACAGAAGAAATCCTGCTCTCCATATACGATTATCTGGAAAACGCCGCACTTCCCATACTTACGAATGCGCTAAAGGAAGCCGTACTCAACTACTTTGTGGGAATCAGAAGCCATTTTGATCTGACAACCTACCGCGAGAGACTGGTACAATCGTCAAAACATTTCTTCTCCTCCATGGAAGAGGAATTCCTTTGACCTGCTTTACTTCCATCCGGCTTTTCGGTATACTAATTTCATGATGTGAATACTGTCCCATACTCTTTGACAGATATCGCATCAAGCATGAATGTTTTACAAACAGTTGAGAGGAACGCATCTACAATGGAAATCCTGTTTTACCGCTACAACAGCATATGCGAACCCGATATTCTCCATGTTTTCCAGCTCTTCGGCATCACAGTGCATACCGAAGAGCTGGAAATGCACAACAAAAGAGTTACCCCCCGGGAATGTGCCGAAAAAGTATCTCAATGGATTCTGCAAAAACATCTCACCTTTGTGTTCAGTATCAACTTTTTCCCTGCCATCTCCTACACCTGTGAAAAGCTGAAAGTCCCCTACGTTTGTTGGAGCGTGGACTCTCCAGTGCCGGAACTGTTTTCCAACGCCTTAAAAAATTCTTGCAACCATATTTTTCTATTCGACAAAGCCCAGTATGCCTTTTTCTCTCCTGTCAATCCCGACTGCATCCACTATCTGCCTCTAGCTACTAACGTGAAGCGCTGGGAAAAGATCATTCTTGACATGACTGAGGAAGATTATCAAGCCTACGGCGCAGATGTATCATTTGTAGGTTCCCTGTACACCGAAAAATGCCGGTATGATTCACTGCTTCAAAAAAAGGCCCTTTCCCCCCGCACACAAGGGTATGTAGACGGATTGATAGAAGCCCAGCTTAAAGTTTTTGGGTGTAATTTTATTCCGGAGAGTTTGACTGAAGAAGTAATCCGTGATATCGTGGAATCTGATCCAGATTTTTATAAAGGGATTGACACTTATGGCGATACAGACCGTTATCTTACGGCTCATCAGTACATCGGCATGAAGCTGGCCGCTGTGGAACGGGAACGCACCCTCAATCGTCTCTCGGAACATTTTGACGTAAACCTTTACACAAGAAGTGACGCCTCCGCTCTGCCAAAGGTTCATTGTAGAGGCGGCGTCAGTACTCTGACTGAGATGCCAAAGGTCTTTCAGGCGAGCAGAATCAACCTGAATATCACCATGCGCCCCATCGAATCAGGTCTGTCGCTGCGCATTTGGGATATTTTGGGCTGCGGCGGTTTTTTGATCACCAACTACCAAACTGAAATCCCCGATTATTTTGAAATTGGAAAAGAGCTGGAAACATATGAGTCTATGGACGAATTAGTGGAGAAAGTACAATATTATCTCACCCATGAAGAAGAACGCATGGAGATCGCCATTTGCGGCTATGAGAAAGTTGCTAAATTCCACACTTATGAAATAAGGCTTTCACAGATGCTGAAAATACTGACAGATGATTTTCTGTCATAATTTTAATAAAAATAGATATTTGCACAGAGAAGTGTATTATTTGACAAAAGCACAGGGCAGGAACAACCTCTGCCCTGTACTCTAATATCTTATCCAAACAGATTTTTTAGTGCCTCCATGCTGTCCACATCCCCAGCTTCCTTATTGGCATCCTGAATCTGCACATAGACCTCTTTGCGGTACACAGGTACTTCCCTGGGTGCACTGATGCCAAGCTTTACCTGCTCGCCCTTGATCTCAAG
This sequence comes from Lachnospiraceae bacterium UBA7060, assembly GCA_002493835.1. Taxonomy (GTDB): domain Bacteria; phylum Bacillota; class Clostridia; order Lachnospirales; family Lachnospiraceae; genus UBA3282. The sequence goes on from DLAA01000143.1 coordinate 41,401, forward strand.
AATTGTGATCTCCACGTTATTATTGATCACAAGCGCTTCATTCTTCTTTCTGGATAAAGCTAACATTTACTCACCCGCTTTCTTTTTATTTTTGTTTAAGATATCATAAATAGGGAATTTAACCTGATAACCCTCTCCCTCCACAATCATCTGTGTCGCCAGCCGCGTAACCGAATTGATCACGATGGGCCCCTTTAAATTTACACTCATCTTCTTAATATCCTTAGGAACCGTCACCGTCACCATCACCAAAAGTTCATCTGGCAAAATCTCACCAATATTGTTTAGCAGTTCGTCCTCCACCTCCGGATTATAGTCCGGATACACGATCAGGGGATCCATCACAGGCATGGCAAATGCAGGCTCCTGCAGAGACTGTAACCAATGAATTGTATCCGTCCCTTTCTCCTGATCATGGATCAGGGCAAAATCCTGAAGATCCGGAAACCCAATGATTCCGCTGGGAAAATGTATGATTTTATCATCATCAATCGTAATCTCTCCGAATACCCTTGTTGTAATCTGCATACCCGTTGTCCTTTCTATCCAAATACCATCAAACCATACTGTATCGCAAAATCACATCACAGATATTTAAATATAATTCATTAAATTTGTCTGCATGATTTTTCCGGTTGCCATAAGAGCTGCACTGTAGGTCAGTTCAGAACTTGTCAGCTCAACAGCCACCTCCGTAATATCAATACCTTCATTATCCTGCTGAAGCTCTTTGTAAGTAGCCTTCTGATTCGTCAGTCTGTTGGCAATCAGATCCAGACGGCTGCCTCTAGTAGCATTATCCGTCATGGCTACTCTGGAATCATCCATATACTGCTGATATTTTGTTATTTGATTCTCAAACTTCGTATGGATATTATCACGAATATAAGCCTTCGCTTTCTCCACACCCTCAAGACGCAGACTCAGATCTTCATATTGTGTACTGTCCTCCGGCCATTCAGCCAGCTTCGCTCTCAGATTCGCCTCCACTGTCTCAATGTCCTCATACTGCTTTAAGTAGTGTTCAAAATCATCCATATCCCGCTGCACATCATGAGTAAATATTTCATCAGCCTTCGTATTTACCTGAATCTGCTGATTGTAACCTACATCATAGTAAATATCTTGATTTCTACCCTGATCACGCTGGGTATTGTAGGCAGTTTTTCTCAGATCAGGTGCATCTTGCGGAGCCGCCATATTCTTTGTTTCGGTACATCTGAAATAATGTACCGGATTGATGTCGCCATTCTTCCAGTTTGACTTGTCATAATTGACTTGAAATCCTGTTGTACTTGTGTTAAAAGCCGACTCATTAAAATTATTATCGTAAAAATCTTTGGAAAACACCATTTCACCGCTGGTGGGAATATAAGCAATTCCCGTAAAAGGCTGGCCGTTGTAAGTTCCCTCCGCCACTGCTTTGTAAGCCTCCTCCTGATCAGAAAACTCCACTACCTGAGGAACTTGTGCAGGCTGCGGATTTAATGGATTTCCCGCTGCGTCAACCGCAGTAGTAACCACAATAGGATTACCGTCTGGGTTCTTCTGTACATTACCTGCCGCATCCACCTGTGCCTTTGCAACCAGCCTTGTGCCATCCGGCATTGTAAATGTCAGCTCTCTCCCTGCTGATAATCCCTGATCATCCAATGTGCCCAGAGAATCCAGATTATTGTAAGACATCCGAAATCTATACAACGTACTGTTTTTAACGCTTTGTTCGTATGAATTTGTGGAATCTATTCCGTTCGGTGCAGACGGTCCCCCTGCAGCCGTAAGATTTTCCTCCACCATATCATAATTCGTATAACTAACCCTGCTAATATCCTGAAAACCGAAGCTTTCATCGATATTGAAGGAAACCGGATGATCCGCCATATCCTTCATATCCTCTTCCGTGAAGGTCACTGGAAGGTCTGTTCTGTAACCAGAAAACACAAAACGCCCAGCATAATCCACATTAGCACAAGAATAAAACTCTGCTGTCAGCTGCTTCATCTGGGACATTAATATCCGCAGATCATCCGCTGTCTCATACTTATTGGCTGAAGTCGTCGCCTGCTTGTAGAGATCATTCAACACTTCATCCACAGTATTCATGGCATCCGCCGTCAAAGTAAGCCACTGATCAGCATCCTTCGCATTCTTATCATTGTACTGTGTTATCGTGGTCACATTGCTCCGCAGACGCAGCGCTCTGATCGCCACTACCGGATCGTCGGAAGGACGCACAATCTTACTCTGGTTTGTCATCTGATTGGTCAGCTTATCCTGTAAGATTTTATTCTGATTAATGTTGTATGCAGAATTGTTCCGCATAATTTTATTCGTCATTCTCATAGTTGGCAGCCTTCTTTCTATTCTGCTTTACAGTTTTCCTTTTCTCATAAAACGGCTCTCACCGTATCAGTTGATATTTATACACCAGTCTGCAAAATCAGCCTGTCATAAATTTCCGTCAGCACATTGATCATCTTGGAAGCCAGTGTATAAGAGTTCTCATATTTTACAAGGTTCATAGCCTCTTCGTCTTCATCCACCCCAGAGATAGAGATTCTCTGATTGTCAATATTCGTCTCCAGACTAAAATAGGTGTTATAGAAAGTCTCTGCATTACTGGTGTTTAAAGTTGCATCCGACAAAACACACTCCAGGAAGCCGCCAGCATCCCTGCCGCGGAAGCTGAACTGATTGACATCACTCAGCATAGAAATTACTGCCCATACCTGGTCGCACTGCTCCTGTCCCTCTATCTCATCCACATCAGAACCCGTGCCCGGATCGGGAAACTTATCCTCATCAACATCCTTCCTGGTTCCCAAAAGATTGGGATTTTTGACTACCGCATCCAACAGAGTCACATTGCCTGCAGTCAAATTATAATAACCCGTATTTTCTCCGTTTTGAGTGGACGCGTCCAGCGTTTTCTGATCATACTGACCTTCTCCTCTCACATAATCCGCAGTAAAGAGAATATCCGCTTTCCGCGGCGGATCTTCCGCCGTAAGCCCAACCTTGAAGATGTCGTTTACTTTCTTTGCAAATTCACGCACCCACTCATTCATCTGCTTCATGTAGTAAGGCACACCCTGATAGTTCATCTCGTCGCCTACGGATGCTTCTGTCCATACCTTGTCGCCAGTCAACGGACGGTCACTCTTTTCATTGTCAACAATAAACGTGTATTGCCCATTACCGTCATAGGTCCAGCTCTTATAGTAAAAAAGCTGATCCCCGATATTGATAATGCCGCCGGTATCGGAAAGATTACATTTGCTTATATCCTGCAGATGTGACTCCGTAGTCTTGATCTTCACAGTAGAAAAACTGTTGTGATATGCTACGGAAGTGGCTGTCCCTTTAAAATATTCGCCGTTATTGCCGTCACGCATCTGAATCAGCCCGCGCAGCTGTCCTCCCATCGAGGCATTATACAAGCCAAACTCTATACCATTGCTCCACATAATATCGTAGAGGCCGTCTACATCGGACTGATTGACCTTCTCTTCACTCTCACGCGCTACACAAATCAATGTTCTGTAATCATCCATATCAACCAGTGTCTGACCGCCGGCAATCTTCACCATATATCTGTGAGCCGCTGTCTCATTACCCTGCTCGTCTAAAATAGGCAGCTCTTGTGTCTGCACATCCACAATTGCTGAGAGCTCATCAATCAGTGAATCTCTCTTATCCCGAAGTTCATTTGCTCTTTTTCCTGTCAATTCAATCGTGTTAATCTGTTTGTTGACCGTAGCCAAATCCTGCGCAATAGAATTAATCTGATCCGCACGAATCTTGATCTCATCGTTGACATCCGCTTGAAGATCCTGCAAATCTCCATACAAATTGTTAAAGTAATCCGTCAACGCTTTCGCTGCCCCCAAAAACTGAGCTTTTGTATCAGTGCTGCTGGCATTTTTAGTTATTTCCTGCAATGTGACGCCAATTTGATCAAAGAGCGTCTTGAAACCCGTTTTGTTATCATCCTTTAAGTACTCCTGAATCATATTGCAATAATACAACTTTGCATCGTATTCACCCAGTTTAGTCTCATTCGCCCAATATTTATTGTCGTAAAACAGATCTCTCACACGCTCAATCGACAGCGTCTCCACACCTGCACCTGCACAACCATAAGTAGCAAACACGCGCAGCGCATTTGCCGCCTCTGTATTTACCTGCTGCCTGCTGTAACCCGCGGTATTGACATTACTTATATTATTACCTGTGGTATTCAGTGCAGCATTAGCTGCACGAAGCCCAGATGATGCAATTGTCAGTCCAAAAAAAGTTGATGCCATATTCTCACCTTCCCTAACGTCCCAATGTTGACAGGAGATGATCCAGCATCTCGCTGATTACATTGATATATCTGCTCGAAGCGTTGTATGCGTTCTGATACATGATCATGTTGGTCAGTTCCTCATCAGAAGATACCCCTACAATCTCTTCCCGCGCGTACTCGAGCGCATCCATCGCCACTGTCTGATTATCCTGAATCGCCCGGAGCACAGAACCCGTGTTTGCAACCTGAGACACCAGATTCTTATAATAATTTGTGAAATTGACTGGTGTCTTGACATTGGGATTCAAAGTATATACCGACTCTTCAAAAGCCTTCTTTAAAGCTTCCATAGTCTCGTTATCCTCGGAATGCTCATCCAGACGAAAATTCAACAGCGACGGATTCTGACGCAGCTCCTGATTAATCAGAATGTTTCTCACAGTCCAACCCGTTTCTGGTGTTCCGTCTTCCTGAACCACCAATTGGAAAAGCTGATAAGGATCGCCATTCTCATCCCGCAAATATGTGGAATCGGGATTCAATTTTGTTGCTCTCTCTGCCCCCTCAGCCAGTACTGCATTAATCTTAGTCGTGATCATATGCACCAGCTGGTCAAATTCTGCCTGAATATTCATCACGATAGACTGTGATATATTTCTGTCATACCAGCCTTCCTCGTATTCTCCATCCGGATTGATATCATTGATTTCGCTGTACGTAGCCCTGTGATCTCCCCTGGCAAGTAAAGTACTTTTTAGGGACCCAATATCTGTATTAAACATAGAAGAAATCTCCTGGGCCAGATTAAACACCTTTGCCCCTTCTATGTTCTCTTCGGAAACAATGGGATTCCCATTTTTATCAAATTTGTCATAGTTCGCAAGTACCTTCCAATAAGGTGTATAAAAACCAGTCTTGGGATCCGTATAGAGACATATTTCGTTAACCATACTGCCCTTCACTAAGTCCACCTGCTCAAAGCGGACGCTCACATAGCCAGAAGGATCCTCGGAGTAAGTAATACTGCCAATCTTTCCAAGCTCATCCAAAAGATAATTCCTGCGGTCTCTCAGATCGTTCGCATGCTCCTGGCCAGCTTCAATCCGCACAATTGCCTCATTCAATGCCTGAATTTCTTGTGCATATTTATTAATCCGGTCAACGTCCCTCTTGACCTCTTTATTCATGTTATCCTGATAATCACAAAGGCTGTCATAAACCGCCCTCGCTTTCGTGATGAATTCATATCCTTTCGTCACAAATAAATCCTGATTGACCGAAAGGGTCGGATTTTTGGCCAGCTCCTGCACAGCCACCCAGAGCCCATTATCGCCTGAAAGCGCTTCAGAGAACTCATGACCCTCATTGGATTCACCCAGAATATACTCTATTTCCTCTATCGCCGCAGAGGAGACATCATAAAAAGCACTCCGGCCTGATTCACGGCGATAGTTTTTGTCCAATATCCAATCTCGTTCCTGTCTTGTTCGGGTATAATTGACACCCAGACCTGTCTGCATCCAGTTTTTCGTAGCACTTCTAGAAATCGTATTATACGATCTCGTTCCCTGTGCTACTTGCTGCCTGGTATATCCTTGGGTGTCTAAATTAGACATGTTGTGCGCTGTTGTATTAAGCGCATTATCCGCTGTTCGTAAACCTGATACGCCTATATAAAGGCTTCCCATTAATGACATATTCTTCCGTCCTCAACAATTATTGCTTGGCGTCAAACGTTTTGTTGACCGTTCCGATCATATCACCGGTATTGCAGGCTCCCCTGTTATAATTTGCCGTCTCAGGCGCCTTATTCATGGATTGCAAAATCTGCATATTGAACTGCACCATCTCCAATGCGCTTTCGATCAACTCTCTGTTCTGCTCGTTGATACGCTTCACCGCCCGAACATTTCTCCGCAGTTCATCAAATACCGTTGCCAACTTTGCCTGTTCCTGTGGCCTAGCCGCCAGCATACTAATCAAATCCACAATTTTCAGTTTCGCAACATCCTTGTTAAGTACGTTCG
>DLAA01000043.1 GCA_002493835.1 Lachnospiraceae bacterium UBA7060
TTCGATTCCGGTCGCCGGCATTATCAAAAAGCGGTTCAATCCCAGTGTTTATGCGGGGTTTGGCCGCTTTTTTCTTTTGCCTTGGGAGCGGGCAGGGTAAATTTTTGCGGCCCCTATCTTTTTAGGCGACAGGCTGCAGGGAAGCCGGTCAACAGTGTACCGGATGGCTAAGGGCGGGATGTGTCCCGGCGGTTAAGTTCGGGCGGTACTGGAAGATACCGCAGAGTGTGTTTGGGCAGATAGCGGCTATAACGTTATAGATTCCATCAAACTAAGGAAGGCATTTTTCTGTGCAGGGGTGAGCAGCTCCCATTTATTGAGTAATTCTTGCTGGTCTGGGGTAATCTCCGTCAGGCCGTCATTTTCAGATAAAAACTGCGCCATAGTCATGTCAAATGCCCGGCATATTTTGTCTAAGGATGAAAGTGTTGGAAGCATCTTTTTACGATACCAGGTAGAAATGGTGGACTGCGGGATACCCGATTTCTGTGCCAACTGGTATTCTGTCCAGTTGCGCGATATGCGCTGGTCTGTTATGCGGCCAAGGATGTCGATCATCATAATACCTCCCGATACTTCAATTAAACGTTATTATAATTTGACAATTACTTGATAAATACTTATTAAAAGCGTATAATTAATACGATAAATATATTTTTTGGCCGTGCAGGAGACAAAAGGCTGCTCCTTTTTCTTTTTGTAAGATTCCTGTAAGATTTTTGTAAGAATGATATTTTATAATCTTTATAAAAGCAGAGAGCAGTGTGCAGACACAAGATAAAAACGGATGTGAGTATAATTAAGAATCACTTAAGACTTTCGTGTGATTCTTTTAAGAAAAGGATGTTAGGATGCTAAAGTAGGCAAAAATAAGCAGAATCCAGTTAAAAGCTTGAAGACAGACGGCTCCCTGTTTCGTTATAGAGTGATAAAGAAAAGAATATTTTTATAAAATAAAAGGAAAGGAAATGTGGACCATGGGGACATTGGTGGAAATCCGGGATATTTGCAAGGTATACAATCCCGGGGATAATGAGGTGAAGGCGCTGGATCATGTGAGTCTGACCATCGGAGAGGGGGAATTTGTAGCTATTATCGGACATTCCGGTTCGGGGAAGTCTACGTTGATGAATATGCTTGGATGTCTGGACGTGCCCACCAGCGGCAGCTATTTTTTACACGGACATGATGTGGGAAACATGTCGGACGACGAGTTGTCGGATATCCGGAATCAGGAGATCGGATTTATTTTTCAGGGTTTCAATCTGATTCCCAGTCTGACAGCAGTAGAAAATGTGGAGCTGCCGTTGATTTATCGGGGAGTGGGAAAGAGGGAACGGCTGGAACTGTCAGAGAAGGCACTTGACAAAGTGGGACTCGCCAAACGTAAAACTCATAAACCATCGGAGATGTCTGGTGGACAGCAGCAGAGAGTAGCTATTGCCAGAGCGATTGCTCAGGCACCGCCCATCATTTTGGCGGACGAGCCTACCGGGAATCTGGACTCTGGTTCCACAAGAGAGATTATGGATATTCTGAGGGGACTTCATGAGGAGGGAAGAACGGTGATTTTGATTACTCATGACAACGAAATTGCGGCCAGAGCGAAACGGGTGATCAAGATTATGGACGGAAAAATTGAGGAGGACTATGAAAATGTTTGGGAAAGCGAAGAATAAGGCAGAAATGGAAGATATCACGGAAACAAAGCCCAAAAAGGAAAAAGTTCCCATGGATAAGGCGAAGAAGAAAAAGATTCGCCGGCGTGTGGCTGTGGGTGTGCTTGTTGTTCTAGCTGCGGCGTTTTTTGTGAGAAATTCTCTGATGGCAAAGAACGCGGCGCCCATGGTGACTACTGTGGCAGCCACGATAGGAGATGTGGAGCAGATTTTGAGCACAGGCGGTACAGTGAAGAGTGACGATACGAGGACATACTTTGCACCGGTATCTGTGGAAGTGGGCGAGGTGAATGTGTCCACTGGAGATACGGTGAAAAAAGGGGATGTGATGCTTACCTTTGATGAGAAGGCATTGTCTGAGGCAAAACAGGAGGCTGTGTATAAGCTTGCCTCCAATGAGGGCGGTTACGAGAGCTCCTTACATAAAGACAATCAATATATAGCGGATTTGTCTGAGGCAAATACAAACTTGTCCGTGCTTGACCAGCAGATTGCTGACAATGAAAACCTGCTTAAGGAGATCAACAAAAAGATTGAGGAAAAGAAGGCAGGCTGGTCCTACAATGGGACGAACCTGCAAGTGTCTATCTTAGAGTGGGAAAAAATAATTGCGGACGAGAAACAGGCTCTTGCAGATCGAAATGCGAATGAGGCGGCGGGTAAGATGGATTACGACGAGGAGGAGAAGGACGAGAAGGATGAGGCGGCCAGAAACCAGATCGCCAGAGACGAGGAGACACTGATGCATCTGCGGGAGCAGGCACAGTACAATTCTTACGAGGAGCAGAATAATAGGGAAGTCCGGGAGCTGCAGAGACAGGCTAAAGATGTGGAGGATTTGATTGCCTCTTACAAGGAATATCAGTCTGAGATGAAGGCGCAGAAGGAATCCTCTGAGAACGGCGTTTTGGATGAGGGCAGCAGAGAAAAACTGGAGGCGGATACAGCTCTTGAGAAGCTGACCAACCAGGAGAAGCTGGATGCTATAAGTGAGGTAGAAAATGGTTTGAAAGCCGATTTCGCAGGAGTAGTCACGGAACTGGAGGCTGTGGCGGGGCAGCCGCCCACGGAGAGTGGAAAGCTTGTGACTATAGAGAGTACGGAAAAAGTATTCGTGAGGCTGAATGTCTCCAAGTATGACCTGGAAAAGATTGCCGAGGGGCAGAAGGCTGATATCAATATTGCGGGAAAAACCTACGAGGGTACCGTGAGAAAGATCGACGGTATGGCGACCAAAAATGACAGCGGCGCCATGGTAGTGGGCGTGGATGTCAACATTGACAATCCCGATAAGGATATCTTTCTAGGTGTGGAAGCCAAGGTTTATGTCCATATGGCAAAGGCAGAAGGTGCGGTTACCATTCCGATTGAAGTGATCAACAGCGACAGAGAAGGCGATTTTGTGTACGTGGAGGAGAACGGTGTAGTGGCAAAGAAGCGGATTACTGTTGGCATTTCTTCCGACAGTGTCAGCGAGGTTAAGGAGGGACTCTCAGAAGGCGATAATGTCATTATGGCGAACGGCATGGAGTTTGAGGAGGGCACGGCGGTAACAGCTATGCCATAGTGTGAGAAGTACTTCTAGAGCTCAGCAGCAGAGGCAGCATCGCAAAGTCAGCATAGCTGACTTAGAAGTACGCCTCACACAGGAGAATGCCTGAAATACGCATTCTTCGGGACGAGCTTTCCCGTCCGTGGATTTTGAGATTCCGCAAAGCGGAATCAAGGGGGTTAGCATGAAAAACATTAAGGGAATGGAGAAAAAATGGGACAGATATGGGAATACATAAAAATCGCCCTAATGAATATCAAGACAAATAAAGGGCGCTCCGCTCTCACCATGCTGGGTATTATTATTGGTATTGCTTCAGTTATTATGATTATTTCCATTGGTAACGGGGTGCGGAGCTCTGTCAATGAGGAATTGGAAAATATGGGCGGCGGCCTGATTGCCATCTATACCAACGGCGACGTGGAGGGCAATGATGTGGCTTTTACCGAGGAAGATTTTGCGCTGATTAAAGAAAAGGTTGAGCATGTCAAGGGCGCGACGGCGCAGTACAGCTATTATGGTGCAACAGCGAGAGGAAGAAAAGGAGATTTTATGGCGATCTTAAACGGCGGGAATACAGCACTGCAGTACGCTATTGGAAACGAGCCTATTGTTAGGGGAAGATACTTTTCCGACAGTGAGTGCGAGGCGGCAAGTATGGTCTGCGTCATCAACGAGAGCAGCGCGAGATCCTTGTTTGGAACTACAGATGTGGTGGGCATGAGCTTTGAGCTGAGCCTTTGGGATGTGAGCCAGGATGTGCGGATTGTGGGCATCAGACAGGATACGCCGGCGGGCATCATTTCTGCTATGAGCGGCGGCGGTTATCTGCAGGTGGAGATGCCGCTTGCAGCCATGGCATCTGGGTTTGGCTTTTGGATTGGTGAATTTGAAAATCTATATGTAGTGGCAGAGAGTTCCGAATATGTGACACAGGTGGCAACAGATACCATCAATCTGCTGGAAAACCGCTATAACGTGCGGGGAGAGAATAAGATAATGATGGAGAGTTTCGCCGATTATTCAGCGCAGTACGACCAGATTCTCGGTATGCTGACACTGTTTATCTCTTTTGTGGCAGCGATATCCCTGCTGGTGGGCGGTATCGGCGTCATGAACATCATGCTTGTATCTGTGACAGAGAGGACGAGGGAGATCGGTATCCGTAAGTCGCTGGGTGCCAGAACAAAGTCAATCCTCTTGCAGTTTTTGGCGGAAGCGGGCATTATCACCCTGATCGGCGGACTTATAGGCATTGTGCTGGGTGCATTGGGAGCACGGGCAGTCTGCAGCGCTATGGGCTTTGCGGCGCAGATCAATATATCCACAGTATTGATTGCAGCGGCTTTCTCCTCGGGCGTGGGTATTTTCTTTGGCATTTATCCGGCCAGGAAGGCGGCGAAGCTGAGCCCGATTGAGGCGCTTCGGCATGAATAAAATAATAGTCCGGCCTTATGCTGTTTCGAGGGGGAAACATTTTCCCTTGCACTTTCAGGAATTTCTAGTATAATAGATTTCAGTATGGAAATCGAATTTGACGTAAAAATAACATCTAATATTTTATATGATTATATGTTACAACACACCTACTCTCATCTGCCGGGATTGATGGGGACGATTGTAGGTGTGTTGTTATTGATGCTTTTTGCGGCCAACAGACAACCGCTCATTCTGATTATATCGCTGGTAATTCTACTTTATCTGCCGTGGACACTTTTTTTGCGGGCGGCGGCTCAGGCGAAGACCACGCCGGCTTTTCAGAAGCCTCTTCACTACAGGCTGACAGAGGAGGGAATCGCAGTATCGCAGGATGATACCACGGAGCAGATGGCGTGGGAGAACATGGTGAAGGCCGTTTCTACGCCAAAGAGTATTGTGGTCTACACGACGGCGGTAAACGCCTGTATTTTTCCGAAGAAGGATCTAGGCGACAAAAAATACAAGGTGATTGAGATCATTTCCACCCATATGCCGCCGAAGAAGGTGAAGATTCGCGCGTGAACAGCGCGAAAAGAACTTCCGAAAAGAACTTCTAAAGACGTCCCACCATAGGATGTCAAGTTAGCAGAGTTGACTTGGAAGTTCTATGTTTCTCCGTAGGAAAGAGGAGCAGATATGTCAGAGATGATAGAAAGCTATAGTGCAGCTGATACATATGCATATGGGAAAGCTCTGGGGGAGAAAGCAGTTCCAGGGGAGATTTATACGTTGGTTGGGGATCTTGGCGTGGGGAAGACGGTGTTTACTCAGGGCTTTGCGGCGGGAATCGGTATCGTGGAGCCGGTAAACAGCCCGACGTTTACGATCTTGCAAAGCTATGAGGGAGGCAGACTGCCGCTTTTTCATTTCGACGTGTATCGCATCGGCGATGTGGAGGAGATGGAGGAGATCGGTTATGAGGATTGCTTTTATGGGGAAGGGGTCTGCCTCATTGAGTGGGCTGATTTGATTCGGGAGATTCTGCCGGATAATTGTATTTCTGTTACCATAGAGAAGAATCTGGATAAGGGATTTGATTATCGAAAAATAACGATAGAAACATAACGGTTGATATTTACTGAAGGAGTGGGGTAAGACGTGAAAATTCTGGCTCTTGACAGTTCTGGGCTGGTAGCCAGTGTGGCCCTGATGGAGGATGACAATTTAATCGCGGAATATACGGTACAGTATAAAAAGACGCATTCTCAGACGCTTCTACCCATGCTGGAAGAGATCGCCAGAATGGTGGAGCTGGATCTGTCCAGTGTGGATGCCATCGCTGTGGCAGCGGGGCCGGGGTCTTTTACGGGATTGCGGATCGGTTCCGCGACAGCCAAGGGATTGGCTTTTGCCTTGCATAAGCCCATTGTTCCGGTGCCTACTGTGGATGGGCTGGCTTATCAGATGTACGGTGCAAAGGATGTGGTCTGTCCTATTATGGATGCCAGAAGGAATCAAGTTTACACAGGTATTTACGAGTTCCTTTCCAGCCGGACAGGTCTGTATGGATATGACATGAATGTTATAAGAGAACAGTGTGCGGTGGCTTTTGATGAGATTGCCGCAGAGATAAATAAAATTGGAAGAGATGTCATATTTTTGGGAGACGGAGTGCCTGTCTTTCAAGCGCGGATGGCGGAGGCACTGCAAGTGCCTTACACCATAGCACCGGCACATTGTTCAAGGCAGTCGGCTGCTGCGGTTGCGGCGCTGGGAAGGCTCTATTATTTGCAGGGAAGAGTAGAGAGCGGGGCAGAGCATGCCCCAGTGTATCTGAGGCCTTCCCAGGCCGAACGGGAGCGGGCAGAGAAAGAGCGGGGAAAATTGTCATGATCGTATATCGGAAGATGCGGGCGGAAGATGTACCCTCTATCAGTCGCTTGGAGGAGGAGACTTTCTCCATGCCATGGTCTGCGGATTCTTTCTTGCAGATGATTGAGAAAGAAGATACCGAGTACTTTGTCGCCGAGGAGAATGGACGAATTCTCGGCGGCTGTGGGCTTCTTCTGATTGCCGGGGAGGGGAATATTACCAATGTTGTGGTGGCTCCGGAAGCTAGAAGGCGTGGGATAGCGATGGGGCTTTTGACATTTCTGATGGAGACTGGGGACAGAGTGGGTCTTTGCGCTTATACTTTGGAAGTGCGTGTCAGTAATAAGGCAGCTATTGCCCTGTATGAAAAGCTTGGATTTGTTTCTGAGGGAGTTCGTCCGCATTTTTATGAAAAACCTACAGAGGATGCCTTGATCATGTGGAAGAGATAGGCAGTGCATGGAACAATTACCACTGTTATTTAACTTTTCGTCTGTTAAAATGATGACAGGGAATTCAGCGTAAATCATTGAAGGAGAATGTGGAGAATTCTCTGAAGCATCGCTGTTAGACGGTGACTGAGAGACGGGAGGATTGTCATGCGCAATTTTGAAAAAAAGTTAGAATTGACCAAGGTAGTCTGCAATGCCTGCGGTAAAGAATTGTTGGTGGAAAACGGCATTTTGAAGGAGGAGTGTATCCATGTGGAGCACGACTTCGGCTTCTTCGGTTCAAGGGATGGGGAGAGTCACAGCTTCGATTTGTGCGAAGATTGTTATGAGAAGTTGACTGCCAGTTTTCTGGTGCCCATTTCGCAATGGGAACGGAAGGAACTTTTGTAGACTGCCTTTCTTTTTAAGAAGGCAGGGACGCGTATGTTGGATATTTGTTTGCTGGGGACAGGAGGGATGATGCCTCTGCCTCGCAGATGGCTTACTTCGCTTATGGCGAGATATAATGGTACAAGTATATTGATTGACTGTGGGGAGGGGACTCAGATCGCCATGAAGGAGAAGGGCTGGAGCCCGAAGCCTGTCGATGTGATCTGCTTCACCCATTTTCATGCGGATCACATCAGCGGTCTTCCGGGAATGCTGCTCACGATGGGGAATGCGGAGCGCACGGAACCGCTTCTTTTGATCGGGCCAAAAGGCCTGACTAGAATCGTTAATTCATTGAGGGTGATCGCGCCAGAGCTGCCTTTCGAGATTAATTGCGTGGAGATTACAGAGGCAGAGCAGGTGTATTCTTTTAATGGTTTCCGAATAGAGACTTACCGGGTTAATCATAATGTTATTTGCTATGGCTATAGTATCGTGATAGATCGCATCGGCAGATTTGATGTGGAGCGTGCCCAGGCTTTAAATATTCCGAAAAACTGCTGGAATCGTCTGCAAAAAGGTGAGATAATAGAGGTGGATGGCAGGACCTTTACGCCGGATATGGTGCTTGGAGTAGCCAGAAAGGGAATTAAGGTCACCTATTGTACGGACACAAGACCTACGGAAAGCATTGTAAAACATGCTGCGGAGGCGGATCTGTTTATCTGTGAGGGTATGTATGGGGAGCCCGACAAGTTGCAGAAGGCGAAAGAAAATAAACATATGACATTTTATGAGGCGGCAGAGATGGCAAAGAAAGCCCAGGTAAAGGAGCTTTGGCTGACGCATTACAGCCCTTCGCTGATTCGCCCGGAGGATTATATGCAGGATGTGAGGAAAATTTTTCCAAATGCGGTGGCGGCGAAAGACGGCAGAAGCGTGGATCTTATGTTTCAGGAAGCATGAGTAAATTTTTCAGGTATGCTGAACGAGGATAAACAGGCCGATATAAAGATGTAGACAAGGTGTCAGATACGGGAGGGAATATGAAAAGTTCAAAGGTTGCTAAGGCAGTGATTATTGTAATAGTTCTTGCGGTCATTGTTCTGGTTTATTTCTATTATCTGAACCATCGGGAGAAACGGCAGGAAGTGGAAGAGGCAGTTGCGGCCACAGCGGTACAGAATGTGCTGATGAAGGATTTGGAGCACAATTATCCTCCTACGCCCAAGGAAGTGGTTAAGTATTATGCGGAAATCACGGAGTGTTTCTACAATGAGACCTATAGCGATGAGGAACTTGAACAGCTTGCAGAGAAAATTCAGCTGCTTTACGATGAGGAACTTGTGGCGAATAAGACGCAAGAGCAGTACATGGAGGATCTTCGGACGGACATTGTCGATATGAAGAGTAAGCAGTATACGATTGCCGGTTACGAGGTATCTGCCAGCACGGATGTGGAAGAGTTTACGAAGGATGGATATTCCTGTGCCAGGTTATACTGTACTTTTAATATAAAACAGCAAAAAGGCGGAGGTCGATTGGTTTCCTTGGAAAGGTTTGTGCTCAGGCAGGATCAGGACAAACACTGGAAAATTCTTGGCTGGGAATTAGTGGAGGATTAGAAAATGAGCAGCACTGATGAATCCGTGACGATTTTGGCCATAGAGACTTCCTGTGACGAGACAGCCGCCGCGGTGGTGGTAAACGGCAGGGAAGTTTTGTCCAATGTGATTTCATCACAAATTGATCTGCATACTCTCTATGGGGGTGTGGTGCCGGAAATTGCTTCCCGCAAACATATCGAGAAAATCAATCAGGTAATGGAAGAGGCTTTAAAGACTGCAGACAGGACTTTGGCTGATATGGATGCCATAGCTGTTACCTATGGGCCTGGACTTGTGGGAGCACTTTTGGTCGGCGTATCTGCGGCCAAGGCGGTCAGCTTTGCCTCAGGGATTCCCTTGATAGGTGTCCATCATATTGAGGGACATATCAGCGCGAATTACATAGAGAATAAAGACTTGGAACCGCCTTTTGTCTGCTTGGTTGTATCGGGCGGACATTCTCATCTGGTGGTGGTGAAAGAGTACGGTGAATATGAAATTTTGGGTCGTACACGAGATGACGCAGCGGGAGAGGCTTTCGATAAGGTGGCCAGAGCTATCGGGCTGGGTTACCCGGGCGGACCAAAGATAGATAGGGTTTCTAAAGTGGGAAATCCGGAAGCTATTGCTTTTCCACGGGCAAAGGTGGGGGATTCCCCCTATGATTTCAGCTTCAGCGGTTTAAAATCGGCTGTATTAAATTATCTTAATTCTTGTGAGATGAAGGGCGTGGAAATCTGCCAGGCGGATGTAGCGGCTTCTTTTCAGAAGGCGGTGGTGGATGTTTTAGTGGAGCATTCCATGTATGCAGTTTCAGAATGCGGTATGAAGAAATTCGCCATTGCCGGGGGAGTGGCCTCCAACACGGCATTGCGCAGTGCTCTGCAGGCCGCCTGTGATAAACGGGGAATTGCGTTTTACCATCCTTCTCCGATCCTTTGTACCGACAATGCGGCGATGATTGGTGCGGCGGGATATTATGAGTATCGAAAAGGGGTGCGGCATGGATACGATCTGAATGCTGTGCCAGGGCTGAGATTGGGAGAGTCGAGGTAACTCTTTTTGGAGCTTGTCTGTAAAGAATACTGTGTGTTATTTACAGGCTGAGAGGCTGGAAGATATGGAGAAAAAAAGATGTACGGCTATTGTGCTGGCGGCGGGGAGTGGCAGCCGGATGCACAGCGATGTGGCGAAACAGTATATGCCTCTTCGGGGTAAGCCGCTCATATGGTATGCATTGCATGCCGTCGAGGAGTCCAGTGTGATTGATGACTGTATTCTTGTCGTTGGTGCGGAGGATATTTCTTATACAAAAAAAGAGATCGTGGAGTACTTTGGATTTCAAAAAGTAAAGGCTGTAGTGGCAGGGGGCAGGGAACGGTATGACTCTGTATATCACGCACTCAGAGAGGCTGTGGATGGGGATGAGGTACAGAGAGAAGCAGCTCAAAATGGCTGCGTTTTTATCCATGACGGGGCAAGACCTTTTTTGACAGAGGATATACTGAGACGCTGCTATGAGGCTGTGGAACAATATCATGCTTGTGTGGTGGGAATGCCTGTAAAGGATACCATCAAAATTGCGGATGAAGAGGGCTATGCGTCACAGACACCGGATCGGAGGCGGCTTTGGCAGATACAGACGCCGCAGGTATTTGATACGAAACTGATTCTTTCGGCTTACGACAAGTTGATGCGGGAGAAAGAAAAACTTGTCCAGGATGGGATTTCGATTACAGACGATGCTATGGTAGTGGAGCGCTTTACCGGACATAGAGTGAAGTTGATAAGAGGCTCCTATAAGAATATTAAAATCACCACGCCAGAGGATATGGCGGTGGCTGAGGCATTCATTCTTTTTCATAAAAAATGCTAATGAAAAAAATTGGAAAAAAATAAAAATTTTAGTTGACATGAAAATTTATTTTTGCTAGAATAATTCTTGCGCTTGACTTGAACAAAAGTGTGATGTAAACACGGAGAGGTATCGAAGTGGT
>DLAA01000126.1 GCA_002493835.1 Lachnospiraceae bacterium UBA7060
CCCGGAGGGACGATTTCCCGTATCAAAATAACTGAACATCTCCACTGTCACTTTATTCATATACGTATTCATCGCCTTCACATCGCCCAAAAGCAACGCTTTGATAAAATAGTTATAGTTGGAAGAGGGAATGTCAAACCAGTCCTTCACCATCCGCTTAAACATCACGCGCACTTCGAAGTTTGTCAGCTCCAGCTCGTATTTCTCCTTCCACTCTCCGAGCTCCGTCTCCTGGATTTCGAAATGTTTCACTTTCAGATAACCGCTCGCAAGCAGAAGGCTCCACACTGCATTCTCCTTTGAGGACAACTGATTAAAAACGATCTGCTCATCTATTTCGGTGCACAGGCTTTCCCCCTGCAGCAGATGTTCAAAAGTCTGCTTGATCTGAGGCGTTCCCTCCCGGATCAGCTTCCCCACAAGGCTGTTGGAACTGGTGTTCGCCCAATATGCACCCACTTTCTTCTTGTCAAGAAAATTGATGATTGACCAGGGATTATAGATGTCCCTTCTTTTACCAAAAGTAAAACCGTCATACCACCTCTTCACCTGCTGACCACATTCAGATAAACCGTACTCCTCCAAAGCTGTAAATACTTCTTCCTCAGTAAATCCAAAACAATCCGCATACTTCTCCGAGGTCGTTGTCACCACCTCAAGATTATTCAAGTCAGAAAAAATTGATTCCTTGCTGACCCTTGTGATCCCTGTCATCATAGCGCGCTCCAGATACGGATTGGTCTTGAACGTAGAGTTGAACAGGTTTCTGATAAAGGCAGTCAGCTCCCTCCAGTAGCCGTTCACATACGCCTCCTGCATGGGCGTATCGTACTCATCCAGAAGGAGAATGACCTTTTTCCCATAATGCCTCATGAGGAAACCTGACAAGGCATTCAGAGAATCGACCGCAGCATAATCCTCCATATCTGCCGAAATATTCCTGCAGAATTCTTTTTCCTTCTCACTCAGCTTATCGCTGTCAAGAAGAAAATCAAATTGGTCGTAGAGTCTGGAAATGATGTGGCACAGCATCTTTCTTGCGCCCTGGTAAGTCGTCTCCTTGACCTTGGCAAAGCTTAAAAAAATAACCGGCCATGTTCCCTGCATCTTGCGGTAGCTTTCCTCCTGCCAGACAGAAAGTCCTTCAAACAGCTCTCTCCTCCCCGCATACTGCACCGAGAAAAATTTCTCCAGCATACTCATGTTCAGAGTTTTTCCGAACCGCCTGGGGCGCGCGATCAAGGTTACCTCATCCCCGGACTCCCACCACTCCTTTATCATTTTTGTCTTGTCAACATAAAAAATATGATTTGTCCGTATCTTTTCAAAGTCCTGCACCCCGATACCCGCTGTCCTAGCCATGCATGCTCTCCTCACCGTCTCAAATTTCCGTCTCCAATATCAGATACGGCGGAGTCACTCTCCGCCGCTTCCCTACCCGTACCTTCTACTGTCTCTCTAACTCCATCATACCCAGCTTTAACGCCCCCATAATGCCCTGCTTGTCATCCAGGCTCTGCAACACAATATACGTATCCAGATTTTCAATTTCCTCTGTCTTAATATAACCATTCAACAAGGTCTTAAACTTCTCACGCACCAATGGCAGAAGCTGCGTCTGGTGCATCACGCCGCCGCCCAGTATGATACGCTGCGGGGAGACCAGCATCGTATAGTTCACAAGCGCCTGCGCGATATATTCCGCCTCCATCTCCCAAACCTCTGCTCTGTCTGCAAGCTCATACGCCTTTTTTCCCCATCTTCCCTCAATAGCAGGCCCTGCCGCCAGACTTTCCATACAGTTTTTATGAAAGGGGCAGAATCCCTCATAAGTATCGTCTGGAAGCCGGCCCAATAGAACATGCCCTCCCTCCGGATGCATCATGCCGTGCACAAGATTGCCATCCACAATCACCCCCACACCCACGCCAGTTCCAATCGTGATATAAATACAGCTGTGCAATCCTTTTGCAATCCCCCAGGTGTACTCTCCCAGTGCAGAGCCATTGACATCCGTGTCAAATCCCACAGGCACATCCAGCTCCTTTTGAAACGCCCCCACGATATCAAAATTCTGCCATGCCAGCTTCGGCGTCGTTGTAATATGACCGTATGTCTTAGAATCTCTGTCCACGTCAATAGGCCCAAAACAACCGATACCGAGCGCCTCTATTCCCTTCCCCTCAAAAAAAGAAAGAAGTTTTGGCATAGTGATCTTTGGTGTCTCAGTAGGAATAGAAACCTGCTCTATGATTTCCCCACTCTCATTGCCTATGGCGCACACCATCTTCGTGCCTCCTGCTTCCAGTGCTCCCAGTATCATACGAATATCCTCCTTGTCTAATAAGTTTATTCCTTCTCATCACAGCTATTCGCCCAATGCCCTGTCAATCTCTCTCGCCACAAACACGCCGCTGGCAGATGCATGAGACAGAGAATGTGTCACACCACTGCCATCTCCAATAATATAGAGTCCCTTATGTTTCGTCTCGAGATGTTCATCGATCTCCACTTCCATATTATAAAATTTGACCTCCACACCATAGAGCAGCGTATCGTCATTGGCGGTACCCGGTGCGATCTTATCGAGCGCATAAATCATCTCGATAATACCATCCAAAATGCGCTTCGGGAGAACAAGACTTAAATCTCCTGGTGTTGCGGCAAGAGTCGGCTCAATCACTCCCTCCTCAATCCGCTTCGCATTGCTGCGTCTGCCCCGCACCAGATCACCAAACCGCTGTACAATCACGCCGCCGCCCAGCATATTGGACAGCCTTGCGATACTCTCACCATAACCGTTACTGTCCTTAAATGGCTCTGAAAAGTGTTTCGCCACCAGCAGGGCAAAATTGGTATTTTCTGTCTGTTTCTCCGCACCCTCATAACTATGGCCGTTCACCGTCACGATGCCATTCGTATTCTCGTTGACCACAATACCGTGGGGATTCATACAGAAAGTTCTCACATTATCCTCAAACTTCTCCGTGCGGTAGACAATCTTGCTCTCATAGAGTTCATCTGTCAGATGGGAAAAAATCACTGCGGGGATCTCCACACGCACACCGATATCCACTCGGTTTGACTTTGTGTGAATAGAAAGCTCCTCACAGACTTTTTCCATCCATTTGCTGCCGCTGCGTCCCACGGATATAACGCACTTGTCACATTCATAAGCGCCCTTATCTGCGATCACACGGAAGCCCTCCTGTGTGCGCTCTACCGATTTGATCGGCGTATCGAAAAAGAACGTTACCTTATCCTTCAATTCAGCGAATAAATTTTTCAGTACAATATAATTGATATCCGTTCCCAGATGGCGTACAGAGGCATCCAGCAGATTGAGGTTATTCTGCAGGCACAGTTTCTTGAAATGCGTACCTGCTGTGGAATAGAGTTTCGTGCCCTCGCCGCCGTAACGCATATTGATCTCGTCCACATAGCGCATCAACTCTATTGCCTGTCTCTTACCCACATGCTCATGCAGTGTACCGCCAAAATCGTTAGTGATATTATATTTCCCGTCAGAAAAAGCGCCTGCACCGCCAAAGCCGCTCATAATCGAACAGCTTGGACAGCCCACACAGGATTTTACCTTATCCCCGTCTATGGGACAGTGCCTCTTTTCCAACGGATGTCCCGATTCAAACACCGCTATATCAAGCTCCGGTCTTTTCTGTGTCAGTTCATAGGCAGAATAAATACCTCCCGGTCCCGCACCAATGATAATCACATCATATTTCATAAGGATCCTCCCTCCCCGGGACTCTGATATTCTTTAATATAATAATATAAGTCCTATTTCATCCTACCATAAACAGAAAAACGGAGCAATGAAAACATCTTCTATCAGCTGTTTAAAACTTTCCACCGCCGCCGCCATGCTTGGCGCCGGAAGAAGATATATGCGTCTTGGAGCCGCCCGTAGGCCTTGGAGGACTTGAAGGGGCTGTACTGACCGGCTTGCTTTCCTGCTCTTTCTTTTTTCGTTCGACTTTTTTGTAAAGAAACAGGTCATTCTTTTTCGTCAGCTGCAGACTGCCCTGTTTCATATAATCGCTGGCCGTTGACTGGCCAAACACCGACTTTAACTGCAGCCTCATCATTCCCGTCGCAATCAGCGCTATGACAAATGCAATTGCAAATGCTAAGATAAAATTCCCGGCAAAATAGGTAACCGGATCCGTCGGCATATTATCAATATCGTAAGGCTGTCCGTTCTTTGCCTGCGTTATGAAATCATCACACAGATTGGCAAAAGTTGTGAATGCCGCCGCGTACTCGCCCTCGCTTAGATCAAACTGGAACTCTTCGGCAATATATTCCCGTCCCGCGTCGGTGACCGCCGTTATGCCGTATCCTCTCGTCGTTATGTGCCAGTCTCTCTCCGCCATACTGATCAGAAAAAGAATGCCGTCCCGCTCGTCTCCGAACCCGTAGCCATTGTAATCAAAAAAGTCGTCAGCATATACCTCAGCGGTCTCGCCTTCCATCGATTCTACCGTGACCACCACAATATCTACCTGCTGTCTTTCGCTGATCTCATCCAGCAAGTCCGACAATTCGGATTCTTCGCTGTCCGAAAGCAGATCAGCCATGTCCGAAAGCCTTGGCAGATCATCAGCCGCAGACACCGGGAGCGCTAAAATTGCAGGCGCCACTACGGCCAGCAGCAGTGCCGCAAGCATACCGGCCAATCTTTTATTCCATATCCTCATCATTCGCACCCCCTTACAACACCCAGAGCAGAGATAAAAGGGCAAACAATCCCATGCCGATAATTCCCGTCAGCCCAAACAGGTATTTTTTGTACGCTGCCTTGTCTAACGGCAGGTCGCCCACCATCCTGCCTGTCTGTCCATTCATGGCAAACAAATAGTTCTGTCCATTCCATGCCGTACTCAAAAGCCATACCGGCAGCAGCGCATATGTCACTTTGGCATCCTGCAGCTGAATACTGCTGGCTTCCCTTTTCACTGTCGAATAACCCTTGACAGTGTCGTCAAAAATCTTCTCCGTGGTTTTCCTGATTCGTTCGTTGACACGCTCCATGCTCTGCTTTTCGTCCACATCATATTTATCTGCCAGATAGCCTGCCAGATACGCGGTTTGAAAATCTACCGCCTCCGAAAAATCATAGGGTTCAATGGATTCCATCAGCTTATCAGACATTCTGACGGAACCGTCCACAGGAACCTTTTCAAAATCCACCTTGCCGCCCCGGCTTACCGCATAAAACTTAGTCTCTTCGTAATTATATTCATCGTCACTCCATACACGGGTTTTTGTCGCGGTATAGCGCGCATTGACATCAGTGCTTGTATCAAACAGCCAGAAAGGCACATATATCCCTTTCACTTCATCAATATGATTCTCGTCCTTAAACACTTTCGGAAGCAGACGCTTCCCTTCACAATGCTTCCGAAAAGTTTCCTTTGCCGCCTTTTTATCCTTCTTAAACGGAATTACAATGTCAGGCTTCAACGCACCGGAAAGCTGTCCCATCATAACGACCGGGTTGCCGCAAAATGGACAGGAAGTGGCTGCCGTATTCTCGTCACAGGCAATCTCACCGCCACAGGAATGGCAGACGTAGGCACGCAGTCCATCAGACTCACCCTCCTGCCACTCCTCTGAGGCCATCTCCCAGTTCATGTCGTCCTCCTGATCGTTTTTCAGTTCACTGTCATAACTTGCCAGCGTTTCCACGTCAAATTCCGTTTCACAGAAAGGACATTTCATTTTCTGTATCGTACTATCAAAGGCAATGGCACCGCCGCAGCACGGACATTTGTATTCTTGTATTGCCGCCATCGTGCTCCTCCTCATTTTTAAATTTATATAATTCTTGTTATGTTTTCACAATGCCCGTCAGCGAACATCGTTTTCGTCAAACACATCTCCGCACTCCGGACAGAATTTAGGCGGATGCGCTGGATCTTCCGGCTCCCACCCACACTTATCACACCGATAGAGCGGTGCGCCCGCCGGCTTCTTTGCCCCGCACTCCGGACAGAATTTTCCTTTGTTGACGGCTCCGCAGGCGCATTTCCAGCCATCGTTGTTTTTCGGCCTCGGCGACCCGCATTCTTGACAGAACTTCCCTGTCGCTTCCGCACCGCAGGCACATTTCCAAGTATCCGCCCGTGCCGGCTGCTGCTTTGCGGCCTGCGGCTGGCCCGGCTGCTGAGCTTGTGGCTGTGCTGCCTGTCGCTGTTGTCCCATCGCAAGCAGATCCTGAGCGTTCGCACCGCCTCCGGCATTCATAGCCATCCCCATGCCCATAAAACCTGTCATCGCTCCAGCAGCGTTGGATGCCGCCGCTTTCATGGCATCCGCCTGGGCGCCTGCCAGCGCTGCCCCGGCCATAGCCGGATTCTGCAATACTGCTGTGCGCTGTAACTGCTTGATCATCTCCGCATCTTCCGGAGGCAGAGTGACAGAACCAAGCGCAATGCTGACTACCTTCAGGCCGCGCAATTCACCCCATTTTTCCGAAAGTGCGGTATTCATCGCCTCTTCCAGCTCTGTATTATGGGAAACAATCTGATTCGGACGCAGCTCCAGATCTGAAAGTCTGCCAAACGCAGGCTGAAGTGCACTGATAAATTCCATTTTCAGCTGACCATCCAGCTCGCTGCGCTCATAATCTTGTGCCACATTGCCGCAGACATTCGTGTAAAACAACAATGGATCAGCTATTTTGTAGGAATAAACCCCTGAACAGCGAACAGAGACATCCACATCCAGACCAATCTTAGAATCTACCACGCGGAAAGGAATCGGGTTCGGCGTTCCAAATTTATTATCCACCAGCTCTTTTGTATTAAAGTAATACACCCGCTGGTCCTTTCCGGTATCACCGCCAAAGGTAAAACGCTTTCCAACCGTCCCAAAAGTCTCCCTGATGCCTTCTCCAAGGCTTCCTGTGAAAATACTCGGTTCCGTAGACGTATCATATTTAAATTCTCCCGGCTCCGCACATACTTCCACAATTTCTCCCTGTTCTACAATAATCATGCACTGGCCATCTGCCACAGCAATCATGCTGCCATTGGAAATGATATTATCATTTCCCTTTGTGTTGGAAGAACGGGAACTCGTGCGTTTCTTCCCCTTTGTGACCATGACATCCTTGTCCATCGCTTCGCAGTAGAAAAACTCCTTCCACTGATCCGCAAATGTCCCTCCTAATGCGCCCATTCCGGCTTTAATCAATCCCATAATATAAACTCCTTTCTCCTATATTAAGAGCACACCACTGCTCTATGTCAGAGCAGGTTACTGCAATGACACGCGATGAGAAATTTGTGTGCTGTTTACAGCACTGCGATTCTCTCATCTGCGATCAGGGCATAACATATGAAAACAGTGTAGCGTACTTGTACATAAAAATGGATATTTCCACATGAAACGACCTTTATTTGCACCGAATCGCCCATTCAGGCAAAAATCTTTATATGGAAATACGCAGAATAAACTGTCCATCCTCCGCCAAAAATGTATATATACCGTCGTACTGTTCCACAATTGCACAAATACTGCGCACACCGATCCCATGACCAGACTTATTCGTGACAGGAATCCCTTTGACAAAAGTGACATCCTCACCGCAGGAATTAATAATCTGCAAAAAAAGCTTTTCCCTTCTGTCATAGACAGAGACTTCAATCACTCCTGCCCTTCCCCTTTTCCTTTGATCTATGCAGGCATGCAGCGCATTCTCCAATGCGTTGGACAACAGCACACACAAATCCATTTCAGACATAGGAATAAGCCGGGGAATTCTTGCCTGAACCTGCATCAGAATTCCGTTTTCACGGGCTCTTCTTGCAAAAGTGGAGAATATCAAGTTTGCAGCTTCATTTTCACAGAATACCGTCACCTCATTTGCTTCAATTTCCGAACAAATTCCCTGAATATATGCCAGGGCCTGCCCAAATTGTCCGTTTTCAATGCATGCAGAGAGATACTGCATATGATGACGCATATCATGACGGTAAATGCTTGTTTTTTCCTGAGACTCCCGCAGTGCAGCAATTTCACGGACAGCCTGCTCGATCTGCAGATTCAAAATGGCATGTGTCTGTTCGAGACGGCTGCGGCTTTGCTGCGCCTCAGACGTGTACGCCACAAAGAGCAAATATGCCACACTGCACACAAACGGCATAAATTCCACCGCAATCAATACACCATCCAAAAGCAGATTGGTGTAAATGCGCGTCAGATAATCAAAACCGTAATATAATGCCGGTACCAGACCAAACTGAAGCTGCATGGAAACCGGATAGTGGGAAATAGAGCGTACCGCCGGCGAAATAAACCGTATCAAAATCAGAAGAATCGGAAGCGTCATAACAAGTTCGGCAATATCCTGCATCACAGATCCGCCTGCAAATACAGTCACTATCAACATTGCCAGCCAGCGCCGGATCTGACAGCACAGATAAGCGGTCAACACAGAAATCGTCGGCCATAGACACTTCCTGTTCAGAATACAAAGCAGCACCGCAAGAGGAATATGCGTAATTAGCGGATAGATCTCCTCGATGATATCCGCATCCACCCCAAAATAAACAATACCCTGAAATAGAAAAATCACAGCAATACCGCCCAGCATGACGAGAGCTTTCTTCCTTGTCCAGAAAATATCACAAAATGCCGTCGATAAGATGATGCCAAAAACACCTACTGAGATGAGATTGATCAACGGAACGCTGTTCATGATATAAATACCTGTTTTCTGTCAAACACGTATTCCAAATACAAATTCTTGATCTCGGAACACTTTCCATGCGGAATAGGGATCTGTGCCAGATTCTCCATTGTAATTGCCTTGTGGGAAATCTTCTGAATATACTCCATATTAATCAAAAACGAACGGTGCGGACGCACGAAATTCTCGTACTGTGACAGCTGCCCACACAATTTGCCTATGCTCCCGACGCCTTCCAGAACCTTGCCGTCTTCCATATAAAACATCAAAGCCCGGCCGATCACTTCGCAGTATTCCAATCTGTCCAGATTAATCCGTATCACCCCGTTTTTACAGTGCATAATCAGACTTTGCTGCTGCTCCTTCTGGCATTTGGATACAAGAGAATTCATCAATTTAAAAAAATCCTCCCTCATAATCGGTTTCATCTGATAGAAATACGCGCCGACCGTGTAAGACTGCACTGCAAACTCGGTAGATGATGTCAAAAAAACAATCTTCACAACTCGATCATACTGGCGAATTTCTTTTGCGATATTGATTCCATTTTCATTTGGCAGAATAATATCCAGAAACAGGATATCATAACGCATACCTTTCTCGACTTCAGCCAGCAATTCCAGGGAACTACAAAAAGCTGAACACTCAATCTCCTGATTGTGTTCTGCGCAATACTCGACAAGCATATTTTTTAGTCCACTCAATACAGCCATGTCATCATCACAAAACGCTGCTTTTAACATAAACCCATCTTGTCCTTTCTTTCTGAACGCAAAATCGTTATATTCATGGAATATAATGTCAATGCTTGACATAATATCTCCATTTTAGATAAAATTAATATATCAGACATTCACCTTCAAAACCATTCGCAGTGCGAAATGCCTCCAAAACTGCGCGAATGGTTTCATTTATGAATAGTTATTGGAGAGATAAGTATATGCATATGAAAACACGACTAAGATTTGCAGCAATGCTTGCGGCAGTGTTTGTTCTATTCGACTGCTTTCCGGCAGCTGCTTCAATGACTGATGAAAGTATTTCCCTATCGGAAAATACGGTAAAAACGGTAAAAGCAGACCAAGCGACTTCCCCATCAGAAAATACTGTGATGGCTGAGAAAGAGACTTCCCCATCGGAAAATTCAGTGATAGCTGAGGAGGAAATCTCTCTGTCAGAAAATACAGTAATGCCGACATCTGAAACAGTTCCAGATGAAGCGCCCGCATTCCAGGCCCGCATAGAGTTCCGACAGGGCTACAGTGTGATTGGCACCTTCAAAGATTTTACGCCGGATATCATTCAAATCCAGACACTGTATTCATTGGATGAAAAGATCTGGGAGGTCTGCGCAAGCGGAGATTGGAATCTGTATAATCTGGGAACCGATGACGAAGCTAAGTTAGATGATCTGCAAAACCAGCCCTGCCTTTTTAGCAACTACGAACCGCTGAAAAGCTACATAGCCGGGAAAATAGACTGCTTTTACTTAAAGTTACGCATCACCCAGCAAAATGGAAATTCGTATGAAACGCAATCCGCGGCCATTGAGCGCGGCGGTTTACAATCGATTCCGGAAGGGACACAGCGCAGAGCCACGTTTTCCTCCGCCATCGCCGTCACTGAATCGGCTCCTAATATCCCATACCGCCGCCGCAAATACGGCAGATATCAGCTCACCGTATCCACAGATGCCACACCCGCAGAAATTTCTGCACTTTTGCCGAGTACACTTCCTGTTGAAATCCAGCTCGATCATGGACCAGATTTTATAGCGATAGGCATTGTGGACTGCCCTGTCACATGGAAACCGCTGTCCCTCCCCCAGCTTACAGCCGGCGAAAGCATCACCATTTCGGACGCGGCCGAGGAAATTCTGGTTTCGGAAGGCACTCCCGTTTCCACACCGATTGGCACCTTTTTGCTGGATGAACCGTTAAGTCTGGACGCACCTCCATCCACGGACGAAGTCAGGCTGGTTCTGAATGTCATAGAAGACAGAAATCCCACAGGCGTTTTAAGGACTGGGAGGGATGGATTGGAAATGGCATTTCACAATAAACCCACAGGCGCTATATCTATCCGTGCATATATACTGACAGAAGGCAGCTCAAAATGGACGGAACTGTCCGGGCTCTCCCTGCTGGAAGAGTTCTGCCAGCCCTCCACCGCAGAAAGCGGCTACGCGCTCATACTGCGCAATGACCAAGAACCTTATCAGTCTTATCTGGCCGCCATGAATGCAGGCGGGGATCCTCTCCCATTCTTTGTCGGTCTGAAAATCGAGGGCGGCATCTATGATGGCAGACAGCTTATCCTCGCATGGCCTGATATCTACAAGGAGCTTCCCGAACTGCCAAAAATCGACGGCGCCGGGGGAAATGAAGGCAATGCAGGAGCAGACAATAAAGAGGACAGCACGGAGAGCGGGCAGCGGCCAAACCTGCCCCAAACACCAGATGATAATTCGGAAGAGCAAAATCCGAATCCCCCTCAGACGACGGGAAATGACCAGAAAGAGCCAAAATCGAATGCTCTTCAGACACCGGACAACAACCCGAATGAGCAGAAAGCGAATCCTCACCAGGCTTTAGACGACAATCGAGAAAAGCAAAAGACAAATCCTCCTCAGACACCAGATGAACATCAGGAAGAGATGCCGCCTGCTTCAAATAGCAGCTTGAAAACGCCAAAGGTCTCTGAGAGCGGACAACGCCCAAACCTGCCCCAGGCAGCACAGAATACAGCCCAGTCTCCTCTTGTGGCACAGGCTGCCCCTAATACAAAAACAGAGGGAAGCGCTGTTATTTTATCTAATTTAGAGACAGACATGGAATACCATACAGAAGCCGAAAGCCGCATGCCGCTTCTTCTAATAGCAGCGGCTGTTGCAGCAGTCATCTGTATTGCCGCAGTTGTCCGCAAGACTGCAGGATCTAACTTGATTAGCCGATTATCAAAAAAGTAAGAATTACACAGCACAATGAATTGCATCAGACTCAAACGGTTCAGAAACTGCTTACGCATATCTCTGAACCGTTTCTTTGTCGTTTCTTATTTCGCCTGAGGAAATTCCATACTGAATTTTGTACCTTCCCCCACAGTGGAATGCACCTCAATGGTTCCCCCCAATTCAGTCACAATGCCATGAACAATATACAGCCCTAAACCTGTCCCGGTATCTTTATTATTCTTACCCACATAAAAGCGTCGAAAGACAAGCGGAAGCTCCTCTTTAGGGATGCCACAGCCAGTGTCTTCCACAGTCATATAAATTTTATCTTTTCCGCTCTTTGCTGATACCGTGATACTCCCATTTTGCGGCGTCGCCTTAAGCGCATTGTAGATAAGATTCTCAAAAAGAATATTCAGCTTTTCCGGCTGTGCCAGCAGGAACGCATCCTGCTCGGGCGGCTCCACAATGAAATAAATTGACGAAACCTCAGCCTCTCCACAGTGAGCGGCATAAACTTCTGAGAGCACTTCCCTGACAGATACCCGGACCCTTTCCTCGTCAATCTTATCTACCGCATTAATCGTGGAGAGTCCCTGAAGACGCCTTGCCATCTCCCACTGCTTGGCCTGTGCCTGGTCAAGATAATTTTGCAGCTCCGTATCCACGCCCACACCGCTTTTGCGAATCGCCTCGATGAAAGACTGTGTGGCAAATACTGGTGCCTTTAAGTCATGCGCCATATCGGAAAAAAACGCTTTTCGCTCTTCCAAAAGCTGTGTTACTTCCTCCGTGCGCACCTTCACCTGTTCCTCCAGATGATTAGTCAATATATCGTTTTCCCTTATAATACGACGGCTGCGCGCTACCATCATGGCTCCAAACAAAAGCGACAGCAAAAGTCCGCACCACTCAAACTGCCAAAAAAACCGGATGGGTTCAAATCGATTGGAAAAGAAAAGATTGGCAAGCAGCCCAGCACCAAACACAGTACATCCAACTAATGTATAATGACTTTCCCAGCTTTGCGCCTTCACTCCCCGCGCGGAGAAAAAAGCAGCTGCGCAAAAAGTAACAACATAATAAAAATCTGTCAGCCTGCCATGAACAAAAACCGCCCAGGACAGTATTGGAATCAGCAGACTAAGTCCCACCAAAACAGCCGAAATCGTCAAAAGAAGCCGCCGCGCCCACCGCCACACCTTGTCACGGCCAGCTCCAGATGCCAGAACCGTGAGCTGAACAACACAAAAGCACAGACAATACATAGCCAGACTCTGTACCAGAAACCAGTACTTTACGATGGAAACAGGAAGGAAATAGGATAACAAAAATACGAAATACCGCGCCATATACAGAGCATAGCTGCAGCACAGCACCCCAAACCAGCGGGCAAGCCTCCCCCCTGTCCGCCATAAAAATAGCGTAAATATCGAAAGCGCCAGCGGGATCAGAAATGCCAGCGCATAGGCGAACCCTTGGATACTGCTCACTTGAAAAAGCGTCTCCGGCAGACCCAGAGCAGGCGGAAAATACATCCCGCTGTAATATCCCCGCACGGACTTGGTCTCCACAGCCAGAATATGCTCACCTGCTGTCAACAAAAAAGTAATCCGTCCGCTTCCTGTTCCCTGATCAAGCTTTGTTCCATCCAGCAAAATCGTATATTCAGAATACAGCTGCGGGAAATCAATCGACACAATCCTATCCGTTCCATCATAGTTAAGCGTCAGCTGATAGTGCGCCTGCCCATGTGGAAAAACATCCAAATCCCTGCGCTGCAAATTAGAAAATTCCCCGATATAAGTCGGTTTATCTGTCACGCGCGCATCCGTTAAAAGCCACCCATCAATAAGAAAAATAGGATTTCTTTGCTCCAAATCTGCCTCAACGAGACTGATCATCCCCGATTTCCCATATGGAGGCGGTGTGTGGTATTTGTTGTCTTCATAAAAAAGCAGCATAAAAAAGAATGTCATTACAGCCAGCACAAGCAATGGCTGCCGCCAGACTTTTCGCTGCTTCATATGCACACCTCCTGTTTTTGCTTAATAGAACCTACTGTTTTGCGGGCACAAATCGATAACCCTGCCCCCATACCGCCTCAATAAAATGATGTCCCTCCCAGGCCTTTTCCAGTTTCCGCCTAAGCCGTGACATATGCATCTGCACCGTCTGGCCGCCATCCCAAGGCTGGCCGCCCCATATCATGCCATAAATTTCCTCCGGTGTAAAAATATGCCCTGTGTTCTCCGAGAGGCGACTCAAAATATCAAACTCAATCGGTGTAAGAGACAGTTCCTTCTCGTCAATCAGCACCCTGCGCCTCGCCAAATCCAGAAGAAGAGGGCCAAAGTGCAGTTGTGTGCGCTCAGACTTTGTCAGCCGGATGTGAGTCTCCACCTTTGCCCAGAAGAGCTCTGCTGACGTGTCTTTCGTAATATAGTCTATTCCGCCTGCCGCAAATCCTTCCACCTGCTTATCTGATTCCGTAAGACAGCTTAAGAAAATGACCGGCGTATCCATTAACTCATGAAACCTTTCGCAGATGGAAAATCCATCCTCACCGGGAATCATCACATCCAACAGCACACAGTCGAAGGAGCTGTCCATCGCTAGCTGCAGCGCATCTGCCCCATTATCTGCCAGCTGCACAATACAGCCATGGCTTTGCAGAATATCTGCCCAGATTGTTCGGTCAGACAGGTCGTCGTCCACCAGCAGAATCCGCCAAGGGCCCTCAGGGCGCTCCGGCTTCTCGACA
The DNA here is from genome assembly GCA_002493835.1 of Lachnospiraceae bacterium UBA7060. GTDB lineage: Bacteria > Bacillota > Clostridia > Lachnospirales > Lachnospiraceae > UBA3282. The sequence continues at coordinate 14,434 of DLAA01000126.1, forward strand.
CGGGATGTAGAATCCTCTCTTCCAATCTGCTGCGAATAATGCATCCAGGCATCTTGAACCACACTGTGCCGTTTACGCGATACCGGGACGCTATGCCCGTTTTTCATCGTAATGCTGTTCATATTGACAGCCTGCATATAATTTAGATTGACAAGATAGGAGCGATGTGTCTTCATAAACTCCGGTCTTGACAACAGTTTCTCCTCAAACTCCGCCAAAGTGGCAGTCGCCTCTCGGACAGTGCCCTCCGATAAATAAAAGAACACTGTTTTATTGATAACCTCCACATATACAAGCCGCTTATAAGAAATTCGAACAACCCCGTCCTTGCTCTTCAACACAAAGCCCTGCTCTGTCTGCGCAGACAATTCTCCCTTTATCCTGTCCAGCATCGCAAAAAATGAATCCGCATCTATCGGTTTCAACAGATAGTGATATGCCCCCACATTATAGCTCTCTACTGCAAACTCTGGAGATGCAGATACAAAGACGATTTTAACATTCTTGTCCTGTTCTCTCAATTCCCGTGCTGCCTGTATTCCACTGGATCCCGGCATCAGAACATCCAACAGAACAAGATCATACTTCCCGCTTTTTAGTTCACACAAAAAATCAGTACTGTTCGTATAATAATTGCAATCAATGGGCTCTTCCCTGCTTATCTGGTATTCTGTAATCAGTTTCCCGATACGGGAAACCTCCCGCTCATCATCATCACAGACTGCTATCCGCATGGTTCATCCCCCACACATATTTTTAATGATAAAAGGTGTAGCTTGACAAATTAATGATACCACTGTCCGCAATCACAATCAAATTGAATATTATGACACCATACCCAGCCGCAGGCAGACAAAACCGGCCTTTCATCTGGCCGGTTTTGTCTCCCCATATGTAAAATATACTTTCTCACACAAATGATTACTAATACTTTAAATCTTTTTGAGTGATCCCAAACTTATAAACTACGCTTCCACCATAGTCGGGGGCTAAACCTTTGACTGTCACACTTCCCTTATTCTTTCCGGAAGCGACATTTATGCCATAGATCAGTATATAGTCCGTGTCTTCCTTAAGAAGTATGCTTCCTCCTTCTCCCTTATATGTCACTGTCACCCTCGGTCTGACTTGCCCGCCGGTATAGACGGCTTCGCCAATCTGCACATCCAGATTAGACTTTGTCAGTTTCTCCAAATAGATCTCGAGCGGCAGCTTGATCGGCTCCCGCAAAGTATATGCAGAGTCTGCTTTTGCGGTAATGATTGCCATTGCTCTGCCTTCCAACGGCGGCACGGTCAACTGCTTATTAGTCAAGTTCTGTATATAATTTTTGCAGTCTTCCTGGGTATTCTTTTCGTAAGTGATCTCATAATCTGTGCCCGCTTTCAACACCGCTTTTCCGTCTCTGACTTTAACAGAAGGCTTATAAATATAGTCATCCGCCTTTTTGCTGTCATATGGCACTGGCGTACACTCAATCGTGATACCCGCTCCGCGCAAGTCCGCTTTCGCGATGGTAAATTTCACATCGAAACTGCCTCCATAGTTCCCTTTGCCCTTCACAGTGATTGTGGGCGCTTTCTCCGCATTAACGCCTGCCACCGCTTTGTTATTCTTATAGGAAAGAGTATAGTCTTTGCCATTCTGCAGCGGGATTCCCCTTACGTCCGTTAAAATGATCTCATCCACCGGCTTCACGCCCGCTTTGGAATAAGGTAAAGTGATGGCATTCATCGACCGATCCCTTATGACTTTATTTACATCCGAGATATCCGCTGCATTAATCTTAAATGTCTTGCTGATCTTTCCGCTGTAACCTGCCGCTGCAATGCCGGTAAAGGTCACAGCAGCGGTACCTTTATTGGTATTCTTAGCATAGCTTATCGTGTAATCCCTACCTGATACCAGCCTTCTGTTCCCATCTTTCCAGGTAAGGGTCACGTCCGCATCCTGCGTGATTGCTTTGCCCGTATATATCTTATCTTCCAGGCCAGTTACAGTGACCGTTCCGTTTGTGAGTGCTTTTCCCGTAATGTTAAAGTTTGTCGTCTTCTTTCCAATATATTCTCCCCTGCCTGTAATGACAAGCTCCGCCTTGCCAACGGCAGTATTATTGTTATAAGACACATAATAGTCTACATACGGTGTCAACACTTTACTGCCGCACTGCACCGTGAATACATCATCTGCTTTCTCCGCTGCCGGAGTAAGCCTTATCTTCGTACCCGTATAGGCAACGTTTTTGATCCCCTTGCCGAGCGTAATCCTCGCATTCTTCATCAGATACGCCTTATCCGCCACATACACCGTCCAGTAAAGTGTGCCAGTGTAATTGCCTCTGCCTATCACTGTCAGCTCAAATTCCCCGGTATAGCCTGCGGGAACCTGCACATCATCAAAAGACTTAGTCACAGTTTTGCCAGAATCATCGCGAGCATCCACCGCACGCAATTTCAGTTCATAGTCCGTGCCCGCTTTCAGACTCTTGCCATATTTGAGCGATCCGAAAGGTTTTTGCGGCCTTGTGGCCTTCGCGAGATGATCATTTACCTTGAGCACCACGCCTGTCGCCGGATTCCCGGAATCATCTGCAAGAGGCGCTCTTAGAATGTTGAAATTGATCCTCACGGTCTCCTTGTAATTGCCTTTGCCGGTGATCTCCACATAGGGGAGTTTCTCATTAAATGTCTCGCCCTTCAGTGTGCCGCCCGCATTGGCATTGACATTATTGATATATTTTACAGTATAATCTTTACCAGCTTTCAGCAGCGTATCTTCATCATATACACTAATTGTGGGCTTCTGCGCTTTGCCGTTGTAGTATAGGTCTGTGATCTCCTGCACTGCCATACTGCCGTCAGCGCTTACTCTGAACCACCTCGCATAGAGCGTCAAGTCTGCCTGTACGGTGTCCGTCTCAAAATTCCATGGTGTCGTACATGCCGCATCTCGATACCAGCCCTCAAAGCGATATCCGTTAGCCGTCGGCGCTTTCGGGCTGTCAATCAGAGCACCCGCCGAAATGCCTTCATAACCTGCAGGAGCCGTTCCATGTCCCTGTACGTCGAAGGTAACCTTATAAGTAGAATCGGTACTTTCCACCGGGCTCCACTTCGCGTAAAGTGTGATATCTCCCGAACTTCCTTTGACGATTCGTGTCACCTTCTGCGTAAATTTCTCATCCTGATACCAACCCTCAAAAAGATAACCCTCTTTCACTGCATCTCTGAGTACAATCGTATTGGTCTCAGATGTATACGTATCTGGATTCCTGCTGTTGTTTGTGCCACCGTCCAGTATATAGGTAATCATGTAAGTTCCCGGTTCTTGTACCGCTTCCTTCCACTTCGCGTAAAGTGTGATATCCCCTGTGCTGCCCTTGGGAATCTCCGTCACCTTCCCAGTCTCAGTAAATAATGCATCCTTGTACCAGCCTTCAAAAATATAACCTTCTTTGACTGGATCAACAAGCGTTATAGCTTCTGTTTCAGCCGTATAAGTAGTCGGATTTGCGCTATCGTTTTTGCCGCCGTCCAGTTCGTAGGTAATCTGATAAATCTCTTCCTGCTGTGGCGGGTAGTTGCAATATTTCTTCAGGTTCTCTAAAATAGCATCCCCTGTCTGCTCATTTTCCGTTACCCACTGCAGCTTGTTGTCCTTGTCAACATAGGCGATAATCGGAGAATACATACTAGACAGCCCTGCCGCATCCTCGTAAGCTTTCGCTTTGTCATAATTGGACGGGCTGCTCCAGTCATCGTAGGCAAAGGTGATTCCATCAGACCCATAGCTATTCTTAAACGTGTTGACAGCTGCTCTGGATGCCTGGCTGGTCTCAACTGCGTATATGTCTACCCCCTCCAGACTGTCGATAATTCCCTTCATATTGGTAAACGTGTTCTTGCTGGCGTTACTGTCCGTCATGAAAAATACCAAAAGCTTCGGTTTTCCATCTGCTTTGGAACTGAGCGTCTCTCCGCCCACGCCTTTGTAGGTCTGATCAAGATTCTCAAGGCCAAATCTGCCCGACTCATCCTCATTCCACTTCGCGTAGAGTATGATATTTCCCTTGCTCTCTTTGGCAATTTTTGTCACTTTTTCTGTAAATGCCGAATCCTTGTACCAGCCGTCAAATATGAATTTTGCCTTGGAAGGATCTTTCAAAATGACGTCTTCCGTCCCGGATATATAGGTAGACGGATTGTCTTTATGGTTCGTGCCGCCGTCCAATACATAGGTAATCTTATACATCCCCTCCGGATCCGGTGGAAAGTCACAGTACTTCTTCAGGTTCGCTGCTATGTTCTCTGCCGTCTCCGCCTTGCCCTGGGAAACCCACTGCAGATAGTTGTCCGCGTCGATATAGCAGATGACAGGAAATATAATTTGATTCACCGATATCCCCACCGCAGACGCATATTCGATCATGGCGCTGCTGTTGTCCGTACCCTCATCATAAGATACCGTAATGTTCTCATATCCGTTCTCTTTCTGAGACTGGATAAGAGTGTCCTTATCATGATACTGACACTCAATGGCATAGATATCCACACCATCAAAATCCCCTTTGGCTTTGTCCATATTCTTTAACGTAGCCAAAGAATTCAGACAGTCATATTTGTAAAAGATCAACAGCCTTGGCCTGCCATTTGCCGCTGTGGAGCTAAATGTCGTATCGTCCAGTGTCTTGAACGTCCTGTCCAAGTTTTCAAGCCCAAGTCCCTCTCCTACTCTGATCCACTTTGCATATAGTGTGATATCCCCGCTGCTTCCTTTCGGGATTTGTGTCACTTTCTGTGTGTATGCCGCATCTTTGTACCAGCCGTCAAACAGGTGCGCTCCTTTGGCGGGATCCTTCAGGAGGATCGTATCCGTATTGCTCTTATAGATATACGGATTCTCTCCGTTATTTTTTCCGCCGTCCAACTCATAATCAATCCAATAGCCGTCATGGTTACAATATTCACGTAAATCCTCGAATATCCCGGTCCAGCTCCTGGTTCCGGCGGCAACCTGTTGTACATGATTTTCTGCATCTATATATACGATAACAGGTGCAGATGCACCGGCTCCGCTCGAGTCGACTATTTGAACATACCTGGCCATGCGGATGCCGTTTTGATACTGATAAGTACTACCAGACTGAGAAAGCGTATCATAACAGTATGTAATGTTATCGCTCCCATACTGATTTTTGAACGTGTTAACTGTACTCTTATTCTCTGAAACAGCGACCGCGTAGATGTCTACGCCTTCAAAAGCCTTGACATGTTCACTGATTTCCTGATGCTCCTGCCGGCTTGCTGTCTCACTTCCTTTATAAAAGAACAGCATTTTGGGCTTGCCGTCCGCTTTGGTGCTGACTGTCGCACCGTCAACAGTTTTAAACGTATAATCCAGATTGTCAGCATTCAGTCCTTCTTTCCACTGGGCATAGAGCGTAATATCCCCTGTGCTCCCTTTGGGAATTTCTGTCACCCTCTTCGTAAATGCCGCGTCCGAATACCAGCCGGCAAAGCGGTAACCTTCCTTCGTAGGCGCTTTCAGGGTTATGGTCTCCATCTCGCTGTGATAACTGCTCGGATTATCGCTGTTATTCGTACCGCCGCCCAACTCGTATCGGATCTTATATCCGACATAAGGATACTGACAGTACTCCTGCAAGTCTTCCATAATGTATTCCAACATGCATATATGAGGATTCACATATTGAAAACGATTATTCTTATCGATATAACATTTGAAAATACCGCCCTCTGTATCATTCAGCACAAAGCCTGCCGCGTCCATATAGGCCTGCCGATACGCTTCATAAGCACCGGTCGTGTCATAGCAGAATGTGATTTCCTTTGACAGGTTCTGACTGTACGTCTCCAGCGCGCTCTTTGTCGCCTTAGTAATCTCAATCGCATAGATGTCTACACCGTGCAGGTCATGGTTCATATTTGTCAGTTCCTCTGTTATTGTCTCCAGGGTCCCGGTGTCGAGGTCCGAACCACTGTCAAAAAACAGAAGCAGTTTTGGCTTGCCGTCTGCCGCCGAACTGACCTTTGTGCCCGCCAGCGTCGTATATTCCTGTGTCAGGTTCGCAAGATCATAGGCTCCCTGCGTCCACTTTGCATAGAGCGTAATATCATTCTTGTTTCCCGCCGGAATTTTTGATACTTTCTGCCTGTACTGCGGATCTTTATACCAGCCGTTAAAGAGATACTTCTCCCTGTAAACCGGATTTTTCAGGTTTACCTCCTCATCACCTGTATACATGGCCGGATTATCCCAATGGTTTAAGCCGCCGTTCATCTCATAGGTGATACGGTACTGCGTATAGCCACAGTACTGCCGGAGATTGACCAGAATCTCTTCCGCTGTCAGACTACCTTCCGTTGCATACTGAATCTTGTTGTTCTGATCCATATAGATCATAAGCGGAAAGGTATTGCCTGTCACAGATGATTTCTCACTGATTCTGGAAAGATAATCATTCTTGCACGGAGTTGCTTTCTGGACATAAAGCCAGTTAATTACACCCGTTCCGGAAATGTTATTGCTTTCCGCAAAGTTTTTAATGCTCGTTGTTGACGCACTAAGATTTGTATCAATGGTATAAAAATCTACGCTGCTCAGAGAACCAGTTTTAAAATAGTCGGCATGCCCCGCCACGGACTGGAACGTGCTGACGCCATTTGTCCCGGTGCTACTGCTGTTATAGAACATTAGTACGACAGGTTTGCCGTTTGCTTTCGGGGTATTCTTCCCGCTGCTGTTAAACACATTTTCAAAGGCAAACTCTGCCAGCCAATTATCGTCCAGATTATCAACATTATACCCGTCCTTAGTTTCTTCCGGCGGGTCCACTTCACTGATCTCCGCTGTCAACACATTTTCTTTTGCTGTCAGTTGCGGATTCTGGTGCAGGGCATAGTACACCGTGCCCTCACGACACGCACTGCCGTAGATATACCCATTTGACGTGTCTGCCGTGAACACTGTGCGCTTATCATTTCCATCCGTCCCGATACTATAAATGGAAGTTGCATCATTGTAATACAGCCGGCCATTCATCATATAGAGACCAGAATATGTACCCTTCCAGGAGCCTCCTCCACCCCAAATATTCCATTGTCCGATACTGCTGACAATATCCGTTCCAGCGCCGGCTATATTTGAAAAGCTTGCTTTTTTCAAGCTCCCGCTGCCGGATATGTAATAGCAGTCGCTTCCCTGGATCACCAAAGGAGCCGTGCTGTCTTTCCAAAATGCAGAGGTGTATGTCGTATCCGTGGCTTTGTAATCCACCACATTGCTGCCCTCCGTCACCTGCCAGTCATTGCCGTGCTCGCCGCACTGAGCCGCAAGTTCACTGTCTGTGCAAAACAGATGGGTATGCATCACCCTGCCAACCATATCCCATGTCGGATCGTCATGAGTCGCGTCCACATGATAGTATTTCCCATCCAGCTTCACCATGTTCCACGCGTGGTTTGCAGATTTACTGCTGACCATATAGCACTCTATTCCCAACTGATTCAAAAGATATTTATATGCCAGCGCATAGCCCTGGCATACAGATGTACCGTTTACCAATGTACCATATGCCGTATGTGATATAGCCGGAACATTCTCATCTAGATAATTCTGATAATCATACTCACTGTTCACGGCAAGATAGTCATGCAGAGCAGCCGCCTTCTGCAGATCACTCATCCCCTCATCCACACAGGACAGTGCCCGCGCAGTGCTCTCTTTAAAAGCGGCATCATCATAGCCTGTCCCGTATGTAACATTAATGCCTATAACATATCCACCAAAGCTGGTACACTTGAAATTATTCTCTACAAAATAAAGATCCGGGTGCTCATTAATCACACCGCCTACCAGCCCTTCCCATGCAGAGATAGATACCTTATAAGAAGTAATATCGATGGTTCCTTCCCGCTTCAACATCTGCTGGTACAGATACTCTTCCACACCGTCTGCATAGGCAGCATAATCAGAAGCCGAAAAGAACGCTATATCGCCGTCAGCTTCCTGTTCTGGCACATCGCCAAACTGGTAGACGCCCTCTATCCTGGCCTCCACGATCTCAGCCTCTGCTTTCTCTTCAGACAAAGCGGACTTCGCCAGATCATTGCCGGATACCTGCTCTGTTTCGGTTTCCTCTTCCAGGTCGTTTTCAATGTCAGCCAGAGTGTCATCCCCTGTCTGAATATCATCGCCCGTTACATTGTCATCCTCCGCCGGAGTGTCGTCACTCGTCTGGGTATCATCGTTCGTCAGGTCATCATTCCCTGCCAGATTATCACTGCCCGTCTGGGTATCATCGCCTGCCAAAACGTCATTTTCCGCCGGATTATCGCTGCCACTCTCCGCACCGGCGCCATCATCTGCCGCCGTGTCTTCCTCCGATTGGTTTTGCCCCCCCCCCGGCACTTTTACGCTCTCTGTCTCTTCTGCAGCCAGCATCGAGGCATCCTGCACACTCTCCACGTTACTGCCTGCTATCTGTGCCGCGTAAGTTGTCTCACCCGGAATTTGTACCGACGAGACAATCATGGCAATCGCCAAAATAGCTGCACTCAATCTCTTTTTGAATCTCATGCCTGTTATCCTCCTTTCGTCTTTCATTCCTCTGCTCTTCCTCACTTTCATTTTTTCATTTTCTTTGGCATGCTGTTGCTATTTTATATTGGGTATTTTATCGTAAGCTTTTGTAAAAAGGACGGTTTTCACATGAATCGACCTTGAATTGCATCGAATCGACTTTCCTTTTTCTGGACACAAAAAGACGTATGGTTAACGTTATTGTTCCATACGCCTTTATCAAAATATTTTTCAATACATAAAACCGGATGCGTGAAGATACCATGTTTTCCCTTTGCGAAGGGACCCTAAGCCTCAGGCCGGGAAGTTTACACTGCCTCCTCAGAGAAGTATTGTTAAGTGTGTTTGTAAATTTTAAGTGCCACCTTTTCACGCTGTTTTTTTGTAATGTGAATATAGATCGGATAGGCGGAAACAATCCTGATAATTCCCACTACCCCAACAACGATAGACACAGCCTTACCGGTTTTTGTCACGATCCGATCCAGTCTGCGCAGCTGTTCCATCTTGTCTTCCTCTTCCGTAGGCGGCATATACTTTTCACGGATACCCTTTATTTCAGCCTGTTGTGAAGCTGAATAAGTATAATTACTTCGTTTTTACCTTCCATTACAATCGCTCCTTTTCTTATGAAATATAATATATCCTTTATATGTTTTCAAAATGATTCTATTTTGTTTCTGAAATATTTAAAATGTATTTTCAAGTATTAACATCGATAAGTATCGTTTTTTCTTATGGCATAAATTATCCTGTTGAAAGAAATACTCCACCATAAGTTTATGCCTGTTTATTTTTTCTTAATACATACTCAACGATAACATCAACACATTTTTGAATTCCGATTGAGCTGTCAATATTCTTTTTCCCTTCATCCCATGTATCACCATACATTTCCATAACTTTTTTAATGCGGTAGTTTTTAGGAGCATATACGAAAATTCTTACTAAGTCCTTTTTGTGACGCAGAACGTAATCGGCTGAACGCCCAATAATCACACAGGAACCAGATTCTGCAATCATTTTTATCACTTTATCCTGTGCTATGATTGCTTGTTGTATCACATCAGTGCTTAGATACAATTCACGCATAACGGCATTTTCATCAGAATTGATATTGGAAATAAATTCACTTGCAAGCCCGCTTTCTCTTGCAGCAATTGCGGTCATTTCCTTGTAATAGCATGGAATATTTAGTTTCCGGGCTACTAATTGCCCAATCTGTTTTCCGGCAGTTCCATGTTCACGGGCGATTGTGATAATAACACCGGGAGAAGATACCTGTATTGTCTGAAAATCTGTTTTCGATTGTGTCCGATATTTTTCCTGTTCCAAAGTTCTCCATAACTTTACCATAACAAAAGCTGTAACAAGAACAGCGATTATATCAGCAATCGGGGCAGCCCAAAAAATACCTGTAACACCGCTGAAAATCGGCATAATAAGCGAAAAAATAATGAGAAGCACATCTCTTAAAATGGATAAAGGCGCTGCCGCTTTTGCGTGTCCTATGGATTGCAAAAAAATAGCGCAAACCTTTTGTAAGCGGCAAATAATCGGCG